>CAMEQX010000008.1 GCA_945933905.1 uncultured Clostridia bacterium | reverse complement strand
TTATGTTTATCAGGCGATGAGAGTTACGGGTGCTTCCGACCCGCTGCTCCCCGTTGAACAGACGCTCAAGGGCAAGCTTCCGCCCCGCAAAATCACCACAACGGCGGCTGCGGGCTATTCCTCCTACGGCAACCAAATCGGTCTTGCCACGGGACACGTTGCCGAGATTTATCACTCGGGTTATATGGCAAAGAGAATGGAAATCGGCGCGGTTGTCGGCGCTGCTCCCGCGGAAAATGTCCGCAGAGAACGCCCCGCTCCCGATGATGTTATAATTCTTCTCGGAGGAAGAACAGGCCGTGACGGCTGCGGCGGTGCAACGGGTTCTTCAAAGGCACACTCGGTTGAGTCGCTCGACAGCTGCGGCGCAGAGGTTCAGAAGGGTAACGCTCCCGAGGAACGCAAGCTTCAGCGTCTTTTCAGAAATCCCGAGGCAACAAGACTTATCAAGCGCTGCAACGACTTTGGCGCGGGCGGCGTTTCCGTGGCAATCGGAGAGCTTGCGGACGGTCTTGAAATCAATCTCGACAAAGTTCCCAAGAAATATGACGGTCTTGACGGAACGGAGCTTGCTATTTCCGAGAGCCAAGAGAGAATGGCGGTTGTTGTCGCGCCCGAGGACGCGGACAAGTTCCGTGCGCTTGCTTCAAAGGAGAACCTTGAAAGCACGGTTGTCGCGACAGTTAAGGCTGAGCCGCGCCTTAAAATGACGTGGAACGGCAAGACGATTGTCGATATCTCGCGCGAGTTCCTCAACTCAAACGGCGCGGAAAAGCACACAACCGTGAGCGTTCCCGACGTGAATGTAAGCTATTCGACAGGCTTCAGGAACACCGCTGCGGATTGGGAAAAACTTGTCACCGACCTCAACGTCTGCTCGCAGAGAGGTCTTGTTCAGCGTTTCGACAGCACAATCGGCTCGGGCACGGTTCTTATGCCGTTCGCGGGACGTTATCAGCAGACGCCCGTTCAGGCTATGGCGGCGAAGCTCCCCGTCCTCAACGGCAAAACAACCACCGCTTCGATTATGGCTTGGGGCTTCAATCCCGCTGTTTCGCAGCAGTCGTCTTATCACGGAGCAGTCTGCGCGGTTGTCGAGAGCGTGGCAAAGGTTGTCGCGGCGGGCGGTTCTTACGACAAGTGCCGCTTGACCTTCCAAGAATATTTTGAGAGAACTCAGGGACAGCCCGAGCGTTGGGGCAAGCCTTTCTCGGCACTTCTCGGCGCTTATGAGGCGCAGCTTGCTCTCGGACTTCCCGCAATCGGCGGCAAGGACAGTATGAGCGGTACTTTCGAGCATATCGATGTTCCGCCGACGCTGGTTTCGTTCGCGATTGCACCGGAGAAAGCGGATAATATCATCTCCGCTGAATTTAAGTGCCCGTTCAGCAAAATCGGCTATATCGCTCCGAAATACAACGAAAACGGCTTGCCCGATTTCGAGAGCGTAAAGAGCGTTTTCAAGACGGTTGAAAAGCTTATCAAGAGCAAAAAGGCGCTTTCCGTGTGGAGTGTGGCAAACGGCGGCGTTGCCGAGGGCGTTTTCAAGATGTCGCTCGGAAACCATATCGGCGCGAAGCTCGAAAATCTCACGGACGAGGAGCTTTTCTCGCAGACTTACGGCGCGTTTGTGCTTGAGCTTGAGGAGGATTTCGGCGAGGAGAGCGTGAGAGTTATCGGTGAAACAACCGCTGATTATGAGATTGTCTGCGGCGATGTGAAGCTTGATATCGCGGCTCTCGAGGAGAAGTGGGACGATGTTCTCGAGCCCGTGTTCAAGGCGAAGCTGCCCTATCTTCCCGACGCGGAGAAGGTTGAATATAAGGAAGGCTGCGAGCTGCTTACAACGCATATTTCCCCGAAGCTTGCCGCGCCGCAGGGGCTCATTCCCGTGTTCCCCGGCACAAACTGCGAGTATGACACGGCGGCTGCTTTCGAGAAATACGGCGGAAAATCCGAGATTTTTGTTATCAGAAACCTTTCGGCGAACGATATCGAAGAGAGCGTGAACGAGTTCGCGAAGCTTGCCGCAAGCGCGCAGATTATCGCAATTCCCGGCGGTTTCTCGGGCGGTGATGAACCCGAGGGCTCGGCGAAATTCATCAACGCGTTCTTCCGCAACCCGAAGATTACCGAGGAAGTTGAGAATATGCTGTACAAGCGCGACGGATTGATGCTCGGTATCTGTAACGGCTTCCAAGCGCTGATTAAGCTGGGACTTGTGCCGTTTGGACATATTGTGCCGCTGACCGAGGAGAGCCCGACGCTGACCTACAATAAAATCGGCAGACACCAGAGCCAGATGGTTTACACGAGGATTGCAACGAATAAGAGCCCGTGGCTTGCGGGGTGCAAGGTCGGCGATATTCACGCGATACCGATTTCGCACGGCGAGGGAAGATTTGTGGCAAACGGCGATGTTATCAGGAAGATGATTGACAACGGACAGATTGCGACGCAGTATGTTGACCTGCACGGAAATCCTTCGGGCGATGTGAGATATAATCCGAATATGTCGATGTGCGCGATTGAGGGTATAATTTCGCCGGACGGACGTGTGCTTGGTAAGATGGGGCATACGGAGCGCCTGACGGATTATGTTGCGAAGAATGTTGACGGAAACAAGGACCAGCCGATATTCAAGAACGGAATTGAGTACTTTAAGTAAGTGAACGGAGCGCGTTTCAAGCACCGCGAAGGCAGCGTGACGCTGCACCCTTTCGCTTCGCGGTGCACGGATAAAAGTCTTTTTGGAGTTCCAGTGAAACCTTCGGTTTCCTTAACCTTTTTCTTCAGAAAAAGGTTCTTGGTCGCCGAAGGCACTCGAGCGCGAAGCGCGACCACTCGGCGCGGAGCGCCGCCACTCGCGGCGAAGCCGCGGACTAGAGCGAAGCGACCACTCGCGGCGGAGCCGCGCACTCCGCGCGAAGCGCGACAAAACGCGTTCAAAAGCGCAAAGGGGTTTGGGGGAAACAAGAGTTTCCCCCAAGCATTTTTGTCGGCTTAACGCCGGCAAAAATGCAAAAGCTCCTAACAAATCAAGCTCAAGCGAAGAATGCTTGTCGGGGCATTTTCGCCGGTTCAACAAGGTTGAAAAAGATTTGCGTTTCCCGAGCAAAATTATTCCAAAAAGCCCTTGACAACGCTTGGAAAAAGTGGTATAATTATTCGTGCAGTGAGAATGCACGTTATGGGGGTATAGCTCAGCTGGGAGAGCGCTTGCTTCGCATGTAAGAGGTCAGGGGTTCGAATCCCCTTATCTCCACCAACAGCGTGACCGGATGACGGGCTTTTTGCCCGTCATACTTGCACTCTATTTCGCTCCTAGTATCATCTAGGGGCGATTTTTATGCCCGAAGATGAAAAATCCATAAAGTCACAATCCCACACTTGAGGACGGTTCGTAGAACCGTCCTCTTCTGCGTTTTTGGATTTTTCGCAGGTGACAGAATGTCACACTTGCACGAAAAATCCAAAAGCCGCGGGTTGCTCTCCTATTTGAAGGAGGGCAATTCCCCGAAATTTATTCTGCCAAAATAACACGCTCAAGGACGGTTTTATGACCGCCCTTTTTGTTTTGTTTTTGGCACAAATTATCGGCTGCGGGGCTGTTTTCCCTTGACAGTATAGCTAAAATTTGATATAATTATAATGTATATTTGTGCGTATTTTAAAGCGGTTGGGGAATTTGTGATTTGAAAAATCTCTTTCGGAGGTAAAAAATGCAGAACACAATCAGTCAGGAGCAGGCGATAAAATCATTCTTAAGAGAGTATCTCAACGCCGAAAAAGGCGGGCATACCGTAAATAATATCCTCTCGCGAGCTTGCGGGCTTTATGAGGCAGACCGCGCTTGTATAGTGGAAATGAACGCGCAGAAAACCGAAATGCGCGTGAGTTATGAGCGCTGCTGCGAGGAGAGCGCGCCGCTGCCCGATGAGTTTCGGTCGTATGATTTCGCGGAAGTTGAGGGCTGCGTAAAAATTCTCGAGGCATTTGTTCCCAAACGAAATCAAGAGCGTTGCCGCAGCGCCGCTTGTCGTAAACGGCACGATTGTGGGCTGTATCAGATTGGATAATCCCAAAGCAAACACGGACAAGCTCCTTTTGCTGTCGATAATCGCGTCGGCTTGCTGTAATGAAATCGCAAACAAGCGCCTGAAGGACACAAACAAAGCGCTTGTCGAGAGAATGAAAATCATTCAGGCAATGAGCGAGATTTACACTTCCGCGTATTACATAGACCTCTCGAAAAACAGCTTCTTTGAAATCACCTCCACTGCGTCCGTGCATAGCTATATCGGCGAGGATGGCGCAGCGCAGGAAAGACTGAATTTCTTCGCCAAGGAAATGGTTACCGAGGAGTTTTCCGAGCGCATTCTTTCCTTTGTCAATCTGGAAACGCTGGGAGAGCGGCTTGACGGTAAAAAAATCATCTCAATCGAATTCCTCTGCACCGTCCCGCACAGCAGTCACACGGGAGAATGCCCCTACTGGACGCAGTGCTCGTTTATCGAGGCTGACCGCGAGGACGGAAAACTCGCGCACGTTGTTTTTGCAACGCGGGCAATTCACGACGCGAAGAAAAAGGAGCTTAACACAACAAAGGAGCTCCAAGAGAAAAATTCCGAGCTTTCCGCGCTTCTTTCCGCTGAGAAAAAGCACACAAGCATCATAAATTCCCTGAGCAGCATCTTCTTTTCGCTCTATTATATCAACCTTGAGGAAAACACTTTTCAGGGGATTTTCTCGCGCGACGGACTTACAAAAACCCTCGGTGAAAAGGACAACGCCGGCTTGTTTATGAAATCGGCTGTCGATGTGTGGGTGAAGGACGAATTCAAGGACGAAATGCGTATTTTCTTGGACACCGAAACCGTTGACGAGCGCCTCGGCGACAGGCGGATTATTTCGCTTGAATACGAGGATATCGAGGGGAAATGGGTGAGGTGCAGCGTCATTTCCGCGGAGAAAAACGAATTCGGGAAAAACGTCGGGATTATCTGCGGTTTTCGCGATATCACCGCCGAAAGAGAGCGCCGCGAAACGCAGTCAAATCTTATTCAGGCGCTTGCTTTGTCGTATCAGAATGTTTACGCTGTCAATATGGATACAAACGAGTCGGTTTGCTATCGAATGGACAGCACGATAAAAAGCCGCTATGGACAGGATTTTGCTGTCGGAAATTATGACAAGAACATAAAGCTGTATGTCGAAAACGACGTCTTTTCGGACGACCGCAAGCTTTTCGCGAAAATAAGCTCGGTTTCCGAGGTGAAAGCGCTTCTTGAGGGAAAGACAACCCATTCATTCGGCTATCGCGTTTTCCGCGAGGGGAAGATAAGCTATTTTGAATGTCAGGTTGTTAAGCCGAGCGACAAGCGAAACGAGTTTGCAATCGGTTTCAAGAATGTTGACGAGGAGAAAAAACAGGAAATTCTCCAGCAAAAGCGCGTTGAAGAAGCGTTTGCCGCCGCTGAGAAGGCAAATCAAAAGCTGCGCTATGAAATGGCGATTGCGGGGACGCTCTCGAAGGATTTTCCGGACGTTGTGCTGATTGACCTTGTAAACGACACGGCGACCACAATCAAGCGTCACGGAGTTATCATTGACAGGGAAAACCGCGTTTTGCGGCGCTCTTACAATCAGACTTGGGATACCTATATCGAAAAATACGTTATGGAGGAGGACAGGGAAACGCTGCGCGCGGCGGTTTCCGTTATGTCCGTACAGGGTGCTCTCCGAAGCAGCGACGAGTATGCCTGCAGCTATCGTGTGCTTTACGACGACACGGGCGTGCATTATTTTCAGGCGTTGTTTATCAGGATTTTCTCGGCGTATGCGGAGGAAGGGCAGATTATTTTGGGATTTCGGAATGTTGACGCGATTGTCGAGGAGGAGCGCAAAAATCTGAAAATCCAAGAGGAGCAGCTCAACATCATCGGCGCGCTCAGTCAGGAGTATCACAGCCTGTTCAAAATCGAGGCGGATACGGGGGAAATCTCGCTTTACAGAACGGACGGCGTGGGAATGCCGCCGGAGCTTTTGGGCAAGCTTTTGGAGCTTGGCGGATATGAAGAGGTGCTTGAAAAATACATCGAAACGTTTATCGTTCCCGAGGACCGCGAGCGCATAAGAGAAGCGACAAGGCTGGAGGTTCTCGAGAAAAAGGTTTCGAAGGCGGGCGTTTATAAGCTCGGCTATCGCAGAAATCTAAACGGCGTGATAACCTATTTCGAGATGAGTTTGGTTAAAATCGCCGACTGGAGCGGGCGGATTACCTACATTATGGGACTTCGCGACGTTAACGAGGAAATGCAGCGCCAGCTGAAGCAGGCAAAGGAGCTTGAGGCGCAAAGCGAGATTATCGAGGGCTTGGGCTCGGATTATTACTCGATTTTGCTGGTTTATCCCGAAACGGACAAAGTTGTCACCTATCGCGCCGTCGATGATGACGGAAAGGCAATCGAGGACTTTTTCTGCAAATTCGGTCATTGCTGGTCGAAGGGTATAGAGGGCTATTCCGAGGAAAACGTTTCCGAGAACAGCCGCGCGGAGTTCAAGGAAAAGCTGTCGCTTGACTATATGCGCTCTTACGGGAAGGACTATTCGCTCACCTATGAAAAAACCACCCCGAGCGGCACGGCTTATGTTCAGGCGAGAATTTCATACGTTCGTGAGAAAAACGGCGGATTTGTCGCGGTTGTTGGAACGAGAAGCGTTGACGATATCGTGAGAAAAGAGCGCGAGCAGGAGGCGGCGCTTCGGGCGGCTTATGACGCGGCTGAGGCGGCAAACAAGGCGAAAACCGACTTCTTATCGAATATGTCGCACGACATCAGAACGCCGATGAACGGAATTATCGGAATGACCGCGATTGCCGCAACGCATATCAACGACAAGGAGCGCGTTCAGGACTGCCTGCAAAAAATCTCCGGCGCAAGCAAGCATATGCTGAGCCTTATCAACGAGGTTCTCGATATGAGCAAAATCGAGTCGGGAAAGGTTGATTTGGTTGAGAAGGAATTCAACCTGTCAAACCTTGTTGACAATCTGCTCACGATGACCATTTCTCAGATAAACGCGCACGGACACAAGCTCTCCGTCAACATTTCGGGCGTGGTGCACGAGGAGGTTATCGGCGACAGTCTTCGCATACAAAAGGTGTTCACAAACCTTATGAGCAACGCCGTGAAATACACTCCGGACGGCGGTGAAATCCGCTTCTCGATAACCGAAAGACCGAGCGGACAGGCGAAGGTCGGCTGCTATGAGTTCGTTTTCGAGGACAACGGAATCGGAATGAGCAAGGAATATATGGAGCAGATTTTCGAGCCGTTTTCGAGAGCCTCGGATACCCGCGTCAACAAAATTCAGGGCACGGGACTGGGAATGCCGATAAGTCGAAATATCGTGAGAATGATGGGCGGCGACATCGAGGTTGAGAGCGAGCTTAACAAGGGCACGCGCTTTACCGTGACGATTTATCTCAAGCTTCAGGACACGGTTGAAATTCACGAGGAGAAGTTTGTGGATTTGAACGTGCTGGTTGCCGATGATGATGAGATGAGCCTTGAGTCTTGCCTTGCAATTCTCGAGGATTTCGGAATGAAGCCGGACGGCGTTTCAAGCGGCGAGGAAGCTGTAAATCAGGTTGTGAAACGCCACGAGGAAAACCGCGATTATTTTGCGTGCATAATCGATTGGAAGATGCCCGAAATGGACGGAATTGCCACAACGCGCGCTATCCGAAGGGCTGTCGGAAACGACGTGCCGATAATCATAATCTCGGCTTATGATTGGTCGGATATCGAGCCCGAAGCGAGAGCCGCGGGCGCAAACGCCTTCATCAGCAAGCCGCTTTTCCGCTCAAGGCTTGCGAAAACGTTCAACACGCTTGTCGGCGTTGAAGAAAAGACGGTTCAGGAGCAGCCGCTTGTTTCGCTGAACGAGCTTGACCTCTCGGGAAAACGCGTTTTGGTTGCCGAGGACAACGACCTCAACGCAGAAATCGCCGAGGAAATTCTCTCGATGACGGGCTTGACCGTGGAGCGCGCTTCAAACGGCGCGGAGGCTGTCGATATGGTTTCGGCGCGCGAGGACGGCTATTATGACTTGATTTTTACGGATATTCAGATGCCAAATATGAACGGCTATGACGCAACCCGCGCAATTCGCGCTATGGATAGGAATTACTGCAAACAGGTGCCGATTGTCGCGATGACGGCAAACGCCTTCGCTGAGGACGTTCTGGCGGCGAAAACCGTTGGTATGAACGAGCACGTTGCAAAGCCGCTTGACCTCAGCGCGCTTGCGGGAACGCTTCAAAGGTGGCTGAAATAGCCGAGATTAGTGCATTATAACCAAAAAATTGCCGCGCGTTTTAGCATTTATGAAATCTTAATGTCGTTGGCAAGTTGTTGACTGTTTCGGCAAAAAGTGGTATAATTGGATAATAAGGTAAATTTATGAAACTGCTACGAAAAGCCGCGGTTTGAGGCGGATTTCGGTTTTGAGTTGGGGGGCATAAAAATGCCGGCAAAAAAATACAGAATTCTGGTTGTTGACGACTCGGAGATAAACAGAGAGCTTTTGGTGGAAATTCTCGGCGCGGAATATGACGTTGTTGAAGCGGAAGGCGGAGAAGCGGCGCTCGATATCCTCAAAAAGAGCGCGAGCGAAATCGCGCTGGTTCTGCTGGACGTGGTGATGCCGGGAATGGACGGCTTTGAAGTTCTCGAGGCGATGAACAGATACAAAATCATCGAGGAGGTTCCCGTGATTATGATTTCCGCGGAAAGCTCTCCGGATTTTATCACGCGCGCCTATGACCTCGGTGCTGCGGACTATGTCGGCAGACCGTTTGAAGCGGCTGTCGTTCAGCGCAGAGTGAAGAATACAATCACGCTTTACGCCAAGCAGCGCAGGCTGGTTGACATTGTTGCAAATCAGATTTTCGAGAAAGAGAAAAACAACAAGCTGATGGTGGCGATTTTGAGCCACATTGTTGAGTTCAGAAACGGCGAGAGCGGCTCGCACGTTGTTCATATCAACATCATCACCGAGCTTCTTCTTCATCAGCTTGTGAAGAAAACCAAGAAATACAACATCTCGATGAACGATATCAAGCTTATCAGCACGGCTTCCTCGCTTCACGACATCGGAAAAATCGCAATCCCCGATGAAATTCTGAACAAGCCGGGAAGGTTTACTCCCGATGAGTTTGCGATTATGAAAACGCACTCGGAAATCGGCGCTTCTATGCTTGAAAAGCTCAAGGATTTCAAGGATGAGCCGCTTTTGAAGGCTTCCTACGAAATCTGCCGCTGGCACCACGAGCGCTATGACGGAAAGGGCTATCCCGACGGTCTGCTGGGCGACGAGATACCGATTTCCGCGCAGGTTGTGTCGATTGCGGACGTTTACGACGCGCTCACAAGCGAACGATGCTATAAAAAAGCCTACACCCACGAGAAAGCGATTGAGATGATTTGCGGCGGCGAATGCGGCACGTTCAATCCGATAATTCTCGAGTGCCTGAAGGACATCGGAGAAACGCTGAAAAACGACCTTCAGAGCAACGTTCAGTCCTTGCAGTACAAGCGCGAATTCCAAAGCATCACGGACGAGATTATCAACAACAGCGACCTTGCCGCTTCTGGACAGATGCTTCAGCAGATTGAGTTTGAGCGCGCAAAGTCGGAGTTTTACGAAACCGCTGTTAGCGGCGCGTTCTTCGCGTTCCAAAAAAATCCGTCCACGCTCACGCTCTCGGAAACCGCCGCGCAGACGCTCGGATTTAGCCGCATAATTCTCGAACCGCTCGAAAACGAGGACGTTAAAAACGCGCAAAACGAGGACTGCAAACGGTTTATCGAAAAGATAACGGCGGCTGTTCCCGACAATCCCACGGTTGATTTTGCGGGAAAATTTATGGTAAACGGCAGCGAGCGCGACTGCGAAATTCACTGCCAAACGATTTGGACAAACGCCGAAAATCCCGTATTTTTGGGAGTTGCGGGAAAAATAGAGTTCCGATAAAATCGGGAAAAATGAGGGTATTATGAATTTTGATTTGCTTAAAAATGCGGGAATTGACGCGGAGGACGCCGTGAAGAGATTTATGGGAAACGAGTCGCTTTATGCGAGAATGCTCCGGAAATTTCTTGACGACAGCAACTATGACGAGCTTGTCCGCGCGATTGCCGAAAAGAGCGAAAGCGAAGCGCTCACGGCTTCTCACACGCTCAAAGGCTTGTGCGGAAATCTCTCGATGACAGAGCTTTTCAGACTTTTTTCCGAGCAGGTTGCGCTTTTCCGTGCAAACGATTGGGAGAAGGCTTGTGAGATGATGCCCGAGATAACCGAGAATTACAACAAAATCACTCAGACAATAACAACTTGGCTTGAACAGCAGTGATGCGGTTTATTCACAAATTGTGCAAATAACAAGGAGATTTTTATGGCGAGTTTGTTTTAAGAGATTACTGCTGGTTGACGACTCGGAAATTGACAGAAGAATTCTGCGCAATATTCTAAGCAAGCGCTTTGAAATAATCGAGGTTGGAAACGGGTACGCGGCGCTTGAGCTTTTGATGAAAAAGGGCTCGGGGATTGACGGAATGCTGCTTGATATATCGATGCCCGTGCTGGACGGATTTGACGTTTTGCGCGTGATGACCGAGAACAACATCAAGCTTCCCGTGGCGCTTGTAACCGCCGAGGCGACTGCCGAAAACGTCAAGCACGCTTCGCAGTTCGGCATTTCCGATTTCATAAGCAAGCCGTTTGACTCACAGACGGTTTTGGACAAGATTTGCCGAATTTTCGGCGTTAGCGTTGAAGCGGGACAGGAAAAAGAGCCCGAGGAGAAGGCGGCTGTCGTCTCGGAAACCTACGTTGTTGACAGCTATATTTCAAAGCTCAAGGCGATTTACGACATTTTCCTCAAGAATTCGGGGCTTGACCCGTCGCACTGCGAGCGCGAAGATAATCTGCCTCAACGACTCGCCGAGCTGTAAGTATTTCGTGAGGGTTTGCTCGGATATTTGTATGCACCACCACGAAAGATTTGACGGGCGCGTTTTCACCCGACCTTGTGGATATCGCGAAAAAATGCAGATATGAGATAATAAACTATTACAAGAGCCTTTCTGTTTAAAATTAACTACAAAATATGCCGCGCAGTATGTTATTGTGCGGCATTGTGGTTAGCGTTGGTATATTCCGAAAAGTGTGGAAAATTTGAGATAACTGCGGAGAGGAATTACTGAAATGATTGAACGTTTTGAAAGCGAGTTGCTTATAAATGATATTCTTTCCGACTCCAACATCAGCCTTTGGCAGATTGAAACAGAAGACGGAAAAGAGCCGAGATTATTCGCAAACTCATCTTTTTACAGAATTATGGGAATGACCCCCGAGCTTTCGCCCGAGGAAAACTATCGCATTTGAGAGAATAAACGAAAATGACAAGCCGAAGATTCTCGCGTGCGTTGAGGAGATGCTGAAATTTCGTCATTCCGAGGTTGAATATTCTTGGCGTCACGCCGAAAAGGGCGAGATTTACATTCGCTGCGGCGGAAAACGCGACGCTTCTTATCCGAAAGAAAACGGCGCGCGGCTTTGGGGCAGTCATCAGGACATCAGCGAAATTGTCATCACCCGCAAGGAGATTGAAAGCAAGCTCGAGCAAAGCCAAAACAAGATTTTACGGCTGGAAAAGGCAAACGAGGAGGAAAGGAAAATCCTGAATAATCTCTCCGAAGGAGTTGCCATGCTTTGCAGAAAGCCCGGCGGGAAAATGCAGCTCGAGTTCATTTCCGAGGGCTTTGCGAGTATGCTGAAGATGACTCCCGAGAAGGTTATGGAAGAGTACCGCGCGGACGTCAGGCGCGCGATTTACCCTGATGACAGGGAGCACGTTGACAAGAAGCTTGACGACTATTTACACAGCGGAAAAGAGCACGGCGAGTTCACTTATCGGTTAAGGCGCGGTGACGGAACTTATTTTTGGGTGAAGAATATAATCACGCAAATGGTGCTTGAGAACGGCGAAATCAAGCTGTACTGCTCGCATTATGACTTGACGGAGGAAATCGAGGAGCAGGAAAAGCTCCGCAAAAACTACCGCGAGCGCCTTGACAGACACCTTCGTTCATCGGGACCGAACGTGCTTTTGCTCGGACAATGCAACATCACGCGCGATACCGTTTCCGAGGTGATAAACTACACAAACGCGGAATTTGACGAGGATTTCAACCTGTCGAGAACCGCTTTCATCACCGAAATAAGCAAGGCGATTATCGACGAGGAAGAACGCCGCGGCTTTTTGGAAACGTTCTTAAACGAGCCCGCAGCCCGCGCTTATCGAAACGGCTTCACGAAGATTGAGAAGATATGTATGGTGAAATTGCCGAACGAGGAAACGGGGCGTTATGCGAGGTTTTTCGCGCGGCTTTTGGAGGACCCCGACACCCACGATATTATGGGAAATCTCTCCGTGACGGATATGACCGAGCAGATTATCCGCGAGCGGATGATGCTAAATCTCGCGTATGTGGGCTATGATATGGTTTCGGAAATTGACCTCAACCACGATAAACAGCGGATTATGCGAAACTGGCAGTCGGGTGATTTCAGCGGCGAGGAGAGGAATTATTTCGAGTATATTCGGAATTTTATCCAAAATTTTATCTGCGAGGAAGACCGCGAAAATATCGGGAAGCTGCTTGACAAGCGGTATATTATGGAGAAGCTCGAAAAAACGGGCTCGTTTTCGCTGAATTATTCGATAAAAAACGAAGACGGCGAAATCCGTTTCAAGCATCTCACGATTTTGCCGACGGATTTGCGGCTCGGGAAAATCTGCTTTGCGCGAAAGGACATCACGGAAACCGTTGAGCAGGAGCGCAAGAGCAAGGCTGAGCTTGAGCAGGCTCTCGCGGCGGCAGAAAAGGCAAGTCTTGCGAAGGGCGCGTTTTTGTCGTCAATGAGCCACGACATCAGAACCCCGATGAACGCGATTATCGGCTTTGCGGAAATCATCGCGCAGAATACCGCCGATAAAGCGGTTGTCGAAAGCTCCGTGAAGAAAATTCTGAAATCGGGCGACGTGCTTTTGAAGCTGATAAACGACATTCTCGACCTGTCGAAAATCGAGAGCGGAAAGGCGACGCTTGATTTAACGGCGGTTGATTTGAATACGGAAATCGAGAATTTGTCGGTTATGTTCAGCGAGAGCACGGAGCAGGCGGGCGTGAGCTTTGTTGTCTTGAAGAATATCGCAAATCGGTATGTTTTGTGCGATAATATAAAGCTCTCGCAGATCATGGTGAATATCATCAGCAACGCCGTGAAATTCACGCGAAAAGGCGGGAGGATTGTTTTCTCGATAAACGAGCGCGGGAAGGCTGAAAACGGCTTCGCGAGCTATGTTTTCTCGGTTAAGGACACGGGAATAGGAATGAGCGAAAACTTCCGAAAGCACGCTTTTGAGATGTTTGAACGCGAAAAAACCACAACCGAAACAGGAATAAGCGGCACGGGACTCGGGCTTGCGATTGTAAAGCGGCTGGTGGAGATGATGGGCGGCGAGATTGAGATTTTCTCGGAGCGTGGAAAGGGCACGGAGGTTGTGGTTTCGCTGAAGCTGCAAATCACCGATGTTTCAAACGTCAAGACGAGCGCGGTTAAGGCAAAAGCCGAGGTTGATTTCGCGGGAAAACGGCTGCTGCTTGTCGAGGACAACGAGATGAACCGCGAGATTGCTTCGGCTATTCTCTCGGAGCTGGGCTTTGTCATCGAGCAGGCTGAAAACGGCGCGATTGCCGTAGATAAGGTCGCGAACAGCGCGGACGGCTATTTTGATATAATTCTGATGGACTTGCAGATGCCTGTTATGGACGGCTACAAGGCGACAAGCGAAATACGCTCGCTTCCGAACAAAGCGCTTTCGGGGATACCGATTGTCGCGATGACGGCGAACGCGTTCGATACCGACAGGCAGCGCTGTCTTGAGGTTGGAATGAACGCGCACGTCAGCAAGCCGATTGACGTTGACAGGCTATGTGAAACGCTCGCGGAATTTCTCGGCGAGCGCGGATAATTATTCAAAATAATCGCAGCATTTCTCGGGAACATCGCGCGCATAAAGCTGAAGGGTGTTGTCAACCGTGTTGACTGCGCCGAGGAAAATCTCCTTTTCGGAGTGAAAGCCCTGCGCGTGAAGCTCCTTTTCAAGCCAGATTTTGTTGTTTCCCGTGTGCTTGAGGTTTGGCTCGTTGATATTTCCGTCAAGAATGACATTCACAAGCAAATCCTGCTGAACGGGCTTTATATTCACATCGATGGGCTGGATAGGGCGGTTTTGTTCAACGGGCAGAACGCTTATCGAGCCGTTGTATTCGAAAACGGCGGTTCTAATCTGCGACAAATCAAAGTAGCCGAGATTTCGGCAGTGCGTGAGAAAATCCGACAAATCTATGCGGGCTTTTCGGAAATTCTCGCGATAGAGCTTTCCCTTGTCGAATAAGATGAGCGGCTTTCCGTTGACGATTTTTCGCGCTTTTGCGGATTTCCCCGTGACGATTGAAACGCAAAACGCGATAACCGCATAAATTATCATCGCGATAAGCGTGCGTTCGGGATTTTCAAGCTCCGTGGCAAATTCCGCGGCAATCGAGCCGATTGAAATGCCGATGATATAGTCGAACATACTAAGCTGCGAGAGCTGCTTGTTGCCCATAAGCTTTGTGAGCAAAAACAGCGTCACCACGCTTGCAATCGATGTTAAAATAACCTTTAGAATATCCACAAGTTTTCACCTCTTTGCAGTTATTTTGCAAAAAATCCGGTCGAATATTCACGAAAACGCGCAAAAATCCCCCGCTAAACAGCAGCGGGGGCTCGTTGTAATTTTTGACGAATCCTCAGAAACGCTTACTTGCTGTCGCTGTTTTTGAGCTTGAGGAGCAGGTTGAGGATTTCGAGGTACAGCCAGATAATGGTGAACGTAAGCGAGAAAGCCGCAACCCATTCATACTGCTTGGGGAGCTTGTTTTCAACGGTCTGCTGAATTTGGCTGAAGTCAACCAAAAGGAACAGCGACGCGAGAATTACTCCGCCGACGGACATCGCGATTGAGATAACCATATTTCCGCGAATGAACGCGATAATCTGATTAAGACCGGGGATAAACGAGCAGATGAACACGAGCGCGCTTCCGATAACCGACGCAATCAGCAGCGTTGACAGAATTGTCACGAACTTGTTTGTAACCTTGATTTTGCCCGTGGCGAAGAGGAGCTGCATTGCCGCAACCATCGACACCGTGAGCACGAGCGCAAGCCCGATAATGCCCTGATATTCCTTGATAACGTAGCCCATAAACGCGAAGATGTAGCCGTAGCCCGCGCAGCTTATCGCACCGAAAACCGCGGCTCTTTTCATCGAGATTGAACCCGCGATTGAGAACACGAACGAAAGAATGAGAGCTACGATTGCGCCGTAGAGCTCGGGCATATTGACCTCGATACCCTCGAGAAGCGCCTG
>CAMEQX010000007.1 GCA_945933905.1 uncultured Clostridia bacterium | reverse complement strand
TGGCAAAGGGCGGGTTTATTAAAAGCATAAACGAGTCCAAGAACGGCAAGATTTACAAAAATTTCCGCGATGACCAGGAAAACAACTCCGTGCTGATGATGGGAAGCTATATCGGAAACGACCGATACAACCCCGAGGCTTATGTTTTTATCTGCAATTACCTTGAGCCGATAGGCACAACCGTGAGCATATTTGTCCGACAATTTTTTATCGTCGGGATAATTATGATGGTTTTGACGGTGTTTATGTCGGCGTTTTTCTCGATGAAAATATCCGAGCCGATTATTCGTATCAACAATTCGGCTAAAGCTCTGCCGCAAGGAAAATTTGACGCGAAAATTGAGAAAAACGATTTTGATGAAATAAAACAGCTTTCGTCAACGCTTACCACGGCTTCTAAGGAAATCGCAAAATCCGATGATTTGCGGCGTGAGCTTATGGCGAATATTTCTCACGATTTGAGAACTCCGCTTACTATGATAAAAGCGTATGCGGAGATGATACGCGATTTGTCGGGTGATAATCCCGAAAAGCGCGAACGACATCTCAAGGTTATCATCGACGAAACAGACCGTCTTTCTTCGCTGGTAACCGATATTTTGGATTTGTCGAAACTTCAGGCGGGCGTTTCGGAACTTCACAGAGAAATGTTCAATTTCTCGCAGCGGCTTTCCTCGGTGATTTCACGATTTGATATCATAAAGGAAAATCAGGGTATTTTCATTGATTTGGAAGCGCAGGAAGATATTCTGCTGTTCGCAGACAAAACGAAGATTGAACAGGTTGTGTATAATCTGATAAACAACGCCGTGATTTATGCGGGCGATGATAATAAGGTTATTGTTCGGCTTTACAGAACAGGTGAACGCAAGGTTCGATTCGAGGTTGAAGACCACGGCGAAGGAATTTCACCCGAAAATCTCCCGTATATCTGGGACAGATACTACAAGGTCAGCGAGCGTGCAGCAACTCACAAGCGCGCGAAAATGGGCAGCGGTATCGGATTGTCAATCGTAAAAAGCGTTCTCGAGCAGCACGGTTTCGCGTTCGGCGCCGAGAGCAATCTTGGTCAAGGAAGCAAATTCTGGTTTGAGGCTTCCGAATATGTTAACGAAGCTGTTCCCGAAGAACCTAAACCTAAGCACAAGCTGGAAATCAAGATAAATAAGAAATAATTTTGGTGTTTCCTCTTTATTTTCTTACTAAGATGTGTTATAATTAAGATGAACTGGGGCGGTGCAGAGGAATTCCGCCCGAGCTCTTTTTCTTGTACCGTCAGCGCTGTACCGCTGGCGGTTTTTTATGTGGTTATATTCTTAATCTTTTCAATCAGTTGTTCAAGTATTGACGTTTGGACAGATTTATGGTATAATTTGTTATAGGGGACTGTTTCGAGAAATATGGGTTATTGCGTAAAATAGAAATTTTACGCAATAAGAAGAGGCGGAAAAGAGGAAAATATGGCTAATTTACAAAACTATGATAATGCGCCGCAGTCAATCCGTGATTTCATATATTACGAGCAAATTGTCAAAGGTCGCTCAGAGCTTACTGTAAAAAATTATTTCAACGATTTGCGGACATTCTTCAGATTTTACAAAATCCGCAAAAAAGGCGCGCCTGAGGAGGATTTTTCTAAAATCGATATTTCCGATATCACCGATGACGATATCAAATCCGTTGACTTGACGCTTGCGCAGGAATTTCTCGTTTATATGAAAACGCAGAAAAATAACGAGCAAAAAGCGCGTTACCGCAAGGCTGTTGCTTTGAGACAATTCTACAAGTTTCTCACGAACAATAAGAATATGTTTGAGGTTAGTCCCGTGGGAAATCTTGAGCTTCCAAGCCCCAAGCCCGCGCTCCCGAAATTCCTCACGCTTGAGCAGTCGCTTGAGCTGCTCGTGAATGTTGATACGCCCGATAAAAAGCGCGATTACTGCATTATCACGTTCTTTCTGAACTGCGGAATGCGTTTGTCGGAGCTTGTCGGGATAAATTTGAATGATATCCGTGAAACTCACGATAAGGACGGAAATGTTGTGTATTCACTGAAGGTTCTCGGCAAAGGCAGCAAGGAACGCGTGGTTTATCTGAACGAGGCTTGTGTAAACGCTTACAAGGACTATGTAAATCCCGAGGTTACCGATAATGAGGAGCGTCTTGCTGCGGGAATGCGCGATATGACGGCTCCCACAAACGCGCTGTTTTTGAGCAAGCGCCGTACCCGAATATCAAATCGCCGCGTTCAGCAGATTGTTGAGGATTGCCTGAAATCAAGCGGTCTGGATAATATGGGGCTGTCTGTACACAAGCTGCGTCATACAGCCGCAACTCTGATGTATCAAAATGGCGTTGACGTTCGTGTACTTAAAGACGTTCTCGGTCACGAAAACCTTAATACAACGCAGATTTACACGCACGTTTCAAACGCACAAATGCAAAATGCGATTAACCAAAACCCGCTTTCCTCGGTTAAACCGAATAATAAATAAAATCCAAAAACAACGCCGCATTGTCACATGAAGCGTTATTTTTGGATTAGGGAAAAGCATTTTTTAGTTAAAATAGTCGCTTAAAGGTCTTCCGATACTTGAGCCGATTTCTATGTACACAATATCGCTTGAACGTGAGGTACTGCTTGAGTTTGATGATATTTTACTTGATGAAGTGCTGCTTGACGAAGATTGAACAGTCACCTTAGATGCGCTAAGATAATCTATATGAATAAATTCACCGTTATCAAGTTTATAAAAACCGGTATTTGTCTTTGCTACAACATTTACCTTATCATTTATATGATACAGTTTAGCTTTTGTAAATCCAAGAATAGGCTTGACACGAGAATAGCACTCCGAATTTACATACATAGCTGTGCTGTAAGAACTCTCAGTCCATTCAGAAGACGGTCCACTCTCTGATGAAACTGACTGAACAGGTTCACTTGTTGAAGTTGACGAATTTGATGAAGTTTCGGTTATCGTAAACGATTCACTTGAACTGCTTGCAGAGGCACTTGTGCTCTCGGAGGACGAATTTGTATTTACAGAAGAAACAGACGATGAGCTGTTTTTTTCTGTACTGCTTTCAACACTTGTGATACTGCTGCTTGTTTCCGAAGATAATTCATTACTTGGTTTCTGAGAGCAGCCACAGAATGCCAAAACTCCGCAAAGAGCAAGCGCCGCTATAATTTCAATATTTTTCATAATCGATATCCTTTCAAGTATTATGACTGTTTCGTTAAATAATTGCACTTATAAGTATTATAAGTCTATTTATCGAATATGTCAATACTTTTTCCGACTTTGCTCTTTTCTTTTCAAAAACACTTGAAATTTCCCGTGGTATATGGTAAAATAATTATTGTGGATTGGAGGAATTTAAATGGAAAAAGTGACTGTAAATGCAAGTACTTCTTATGATATACTGATTGATAAAGGAATTCTGGACAACGCGGGAGATTATATTTCCGCGGTGATGAAATCGAAGAAAGCTTGCGTTGTGACGGACGATAATGTTGACCGAATTTACGGCGAAAGAGTGATGAAATCGCTTGAAAATGTGGGAATTTCCGCGAAAAAGTACGTTTTTCCGCACGGTGAAGCGTCGAAAAATCATACTACTCTGATAGGAATTTATGAATTTCTCGCGGAGAACAATTTCACGCGCTCGGATTTTATCATAGCGCTCGGCGGCGGAGTTGTCGGAGATACCGCGGGCTATGCTGCGGCAACCTTTATGCGCGGGATTGATTTTGTGCAAATTCCCACAACGGTTGTCAGTCAATCTGACAGCTCTGTCGGCGGAAAAACCGCTGTAAATATCAACGCGGGCAAAAATCTTGTCGGCGCTTTTCATCAGCCGAAGCTTGTAATCTGCGATACAGACACCCTCAAAACGCTCACGCCCGAGTTTTTCTCGGACGGAATGGCGGAGGTTATCAAGCACGGTATGATTAAATCTCCCGAGCTGTTTGAAATCCTCTCGACAAAGGATATTTCGGAGAATATGGTTGACATAATGAAGCGAAATGTTTCGATTAAGGGAAAGGTTGTCGAAGCAGACGAGCGTGAAAAGGGCGAGCGTATGCTCTTGAATTTCGGGCACACTTTGGCTCACGCACTTGAAAAATACTACAACTACACGGGAATTGCCCACGGTCACGCGGTTGCCGTCGGAATGAGCGTTTTCACGCATATTGCCGAGCGCAAGGGTATGTGCAAGGCGGGCGTTGCCGATAAGCTGGACAAGCTGCTGGTGAAATGCGGTTTGCCGATAACCGACAAAGCGCCGCTTGAAGAACTGTACACGCTCTCACTTCGCGACAAAAAGCACCTCTCAAGCGGTATGAATATCGTCATTTGCTCGGATATCGGAAAGAGCGAGGTTGTGAAGATGTCGGTTGAGGAATACAAGAATTTTTTGGAGAGCTGATATGGATTTAAAGATTACGCCGGCAAAATTGTCGGGAAAGGTTGTCGTGCCGCCGTCAAAAAGCGTTGCTCACCGTATGATAATTGCGGCGGCGCTCTCGGACGGAGTTTCCACGATTTCAAACCTCTTCCCTTCAGTTGATATCACGGCAACAATGGACTGTATGAAAGCGCTCGGCGCGAAAATCAGTTTCAGCAACAACACCGCGGTGATTGAAGGAATAAAAAATTCTCCCGATAAAGCCGTTTTGGATTGCTGCGAGTCGGGTTCAACGCTGAGATTTCTGATACCTGTGGCGTGCGCGCTTGGAGTTGACGCAAAATTTATCGGCAGAGGAAAGCTTCCGCAAAGACCGATTACGCCGTTTCTTGACGAGCTTCCGAAGCACAATATTTCGTTTGAACTCCCGAAAAACGATGACAATTTGCCTTGCTTGGTTCGCGGGAATCTGACCGGAGGAAAATTCGAGATTGATGGTGGAATTTCCTCGCAGTTTATCACGGGGTTGCTTTTCGCGCTGCCGCTGTTGAACGAGGACAGCGAAATCGCGCTTACCTCTCCCCTTCAGTCAAAGCCCTACGTTGACATAACAATCGGCGTTCTGCGGGATTTTGGCTGCGAAATCTCCGAAACCCAAACAGGCTATTTCATCAAGGGAAATCAGCGGCTTTCGATTTTTTCGGGCGCGGTTGAGGGCGATTTTTCGCAGTCGGCGTTTTTTTATGTTGCAAACGCGCTCGGTTCTTCGCTTGAGATTGCGGGACTTAACGAAAACTCGCTTCAGGGCGATAAAGCTATCGTTGAAATCTGCAAAAATGTTGTGGAAAGCGGAAAAGCGTTTGAAATCGACTGCTCGGATATCCCCGATTTAGTGCCGATTTTATCGGTTTTGGGGTGTTTTTGCAGCGGAAAAAGCCGTATAACCAACGTTGCGCGGTTAAGAATAAAAGAGTGCGACAGATTAGCGGCAATGGAAGACTGCCTGAACAAAATCGGCGGTAAAGTGAAATCAACCGCTGATACGCTTGAAATCGAGGGCGTCGGGACGCTGAAAGGCGGCGAGGTTGTATGCTTCAATGACCATAGAATTGCGATGTCAATGGCGATTGCTGCGACAAGATGCGAAAATCCGCTTATTCTTCGCGGCGCTGAGTGCGTTTTCAAGTCTTTCCCGAATTTCTTCGAGGTTTACAGAGCGCTCGGCGGGAATTTTGAGGAAATCTGAAAAAATAGGAGTTTGTTATGTCATCAAGTTTTAACGGCGGGATAAAATTCTCGCTTTTTGGCGAAAGTCACGGAAAAGGAATAGGCGTTGTTTTGGACAATCTGCCTGCGGGTGAACCGATTGACCTTGAAAAAATTGCGGAATTTATGGCGCGTCGTGCTCCCAAAAAGGACGGCACCTCGACAATGCGCAATGAAAAAGACATTCCCGAAATTCTCTCAGGACTTTACGAGGGAAAAACTACGGGAACTCCGCTTGCCGCCGTGATTTACAACTCCGACCAGCATTCCGGCGATTACGGAAATCTTATCAGCACGGCGCGCCCCGCTCACGCCGATTACACGGGATATCTGCGCTATAACGGCGCAAACGACCCGCGTGGCGGCGGGCATTTTTCGGGGAGAATTACCGCGCCGCTTTGCTTTGCAGGAGCGGTCTGCGCGCAAATTCTCGAGCATCGCGCGATTACAACAGGCGCGCATATCATAAAAATCAAAGATGTTCTTGATAAACGATTTGACCCTGTAAACGTTACCGCGGAGCAGCTCAATTCTGTTAAAAAGCGCGCTTTTCCTGTCACCTCAGATGAAGCAGAAGCGAAAATGCGCGAGGTTATAAATGCCGCGAGAATGGATTTGAACAGCGTCGGCGGCATAATTGAATGCGCTGCGGTTGGTTTTCCTGCGGGAGTTGGCTCGCCGATGCTTGACGGGCTGGAGAACATCATCTCGCGCTTGGTTTTCGCAATCCCCGCTGTCAAGGGTATCGAATTCGGCAACGGCTTCGACTGCACGGATTTGTTCGGCAGCGAAAACAACGATGAGTTTTACGTTCAAGACGAGAAAATTCTCACAAAAACCAACAATCACGGCGGAATTCTCGGCGGAATAAGCTCGGGAATGCCGATTATTTTCAGAGCTGCGTTCAAGCCGACGCCGTCTATTTCTCGTCCGCAGAAAACCGTTGATTTCAAAGAAAAACGCGACACGGAGCTTGTTATCAAGGGCAGACACGACCCTTGTGTTGTGCCGAGAGCTGTTCCGTGCGTTGAGTCGGCGATGAATATAGCTTTGCTGTCCGCGCTGATTGAAAATCGTTATATTTGAAAGGAGAATTTCGTGGAAGTTCCAAGAATACGTGTGTCCGAAATCGATGATATCTGCGTTTTGATTTGTCATTTGATTTACTCGCTCGGCTGTCCGTTATCCAAGAACGAGCTGATTGAAATAACCTCTCTTGAGGATACTGTAAATTATTTCAATCTGATGTCCGCGCTTGAAAAAGCGTCGGGGCATTTGCTTGATGTAATCGATATAGACGGTGAGATTGTGTACTCAAACACCGCGATGGGAATAAAGGCTGCAAAAGACCTCGGCTCATCTATCAAGCCCTCTGTTCGTGACAAAATGTTCAAGGAGGCTGTCCGCGTTTATACACGCGACGCGATGAAGCGAAACAACTCGTTTCTTGCGGTACGTTACATTCAAAACTCTGACGGAAGCTGTACAATCGGCGTTAGAATTATGGACGAGGAGTCGGCGAAGCAGGACTATTATCTTGAAATTGCCGCAAAAGACGCTGAAAATGCCGATTTAATCAAGAGCAAAATCAAGCAGGACCCGAAGGCTTTCAAGGCTTATCTCGACAACTATTTCAAATAAAAAACGGCAGTTTCAGGCTGCCGTTTCTTTTATTTTTCAAGCATTTCTTCAGCAAGCTCCGCCGCGTATTTGCAAAGCAGCGGGCACGGACGCTTTTGATAATACTCGGGCGTTCTTGCCTCGGGCTGAGCGGATTTTTCGGGCTTTTCAAGACCGAGAAGCTCCTTGCAGATTATGCTTCCGTTGTCCTTTTTGAACTGCTCGGCAGCCGCACGGATTTTCTCGTAAAGCGCCTTTTTCCCATCATTATCCATAGGGTCATTGTAACCATAGACTTGGCTCAAAACCATAACAATTCCCGAGAAACACCCGCAGACTTCTCTCATTCTGCCCATTCCGCCGCCAAAGCCGCCGGAAATCTTCGCGAGCTGTTCCTCGTCCATTCCGAAAAGGTCGGAATATGCGAGCGTTACCGCCTGAGAGCAGTTGTAGCCGCTTGTGAAGAGCTCATAAGCCTTATCTCCCCTGCTCATTTGCAGAATTCCTCCACGGCATCGGCAATCGGGTCAGCAGCCTCGCTTTCCATAAGCTCGAGCATTCCGCTGTCAACCAGCTTTGCGATTTCAGGGTCAATCGGGAGCTTTGCAAGCACCTTGAGATTGAATTTCTTTGCAACATCATCGATGTGGCTTTCACCGAAAACATTTATGTGCTTTCCGCAGTCGGAACAAACAGCATAGCTCATATTCTCGACAAGACCGATAACCGGCACATTCATCATCTCCGCCATTTTAAGCGCTTTTCCGACAATCATCGAAACCAAGTCCTGCGGAGAGGTAACGACGATTATTCCGTCAAGCGGAAGCGACTGGAAAACGGTGAGCGGAACATCGCCTGTTCCCGGAGGCATATCGACAAACATATAGTCAACATCGTCCCAGATAACGTCTGTCCAGAACTGCTTTACGGTTCCCGCGATAATCGGGCCTCTCCAGACAACAGGAGCGGTTTCATCGGGGAGCAGCAGATTTACGCTCATAACCTTAATTCCCTTTTTGGATTTCACGGGGAAAATCGCGTTTTGGTCGCCTGTTGCCTTCTCCTTGATGCCAAACGCCTTGGGAACGGACGGACCTGTGATATCCGCGTCAAGAACCGCTGTATTAAAGCCGCGTCTGTTCATCAACACCGCGCTCATACAAGTAACGAGGGATTTTCCCACGCCGCCCTTGCCGCTGACAACTCCGATTACCTTTTTGATGTTCGACAGCTCGTGCGGCTTCTCGAGAAAACTCTTAGGGTCGCGCTCGGCACAGCTCTCCGAGCAGCTCGAACAATCGTGTGTACATTCACTCATTTTTATCTTCCTTTCGGTTTTTTATTAACATAAAGACTCACAATTTTCTGAAAAAAGTCAGAGAACGCTCGTCTTTTATGTAATTTTCATCTTCAAATGCCTTATACTTTTCCAAATCATATATTTTCGCCGAAAACACAATTTTCCCGACAACCATCTGCTCAGCCCACTGACCGACAGCGCGGACAAGTGCCTTTCCCGCGCCGATTTTCCTGTAATAATCGCTTAACGCAAAGTCAACGATTTCAATATAGCGCGGCTCTGTAAGGCTCGTGATTTCTTTCGCGAAAACATAGCCCGCGATATGCCCTGAATGTATTGCCACAAGAACTCTGTTTGTGCCGTCACTGATGATTTCACGCAGAGCGGCTTCTGTGTCCTCAAGCGAAAGCGCGCTTCTGCCGTGAATTTTATTGTATCTGCAAATCGACTCTGCGTCCATTATTGTCGCGGGTCTTACGGAAAAATTGTACATAATCAGCTCCGAATTTCATCGGCAAAGCTCTTGCCGTCTATATCGCCTTTTACTCCGAGCAGCTCAAGCGTCGTTGCCGCAATATCGCAAAAACCCGCTCTTGTGCCGAGATTTGCGGGCTTTATCTCCTCGCCGTAAATCAGCACGGGAATATACTCGCGCGTGTGGTCGGTGCCGCTATGACAGGGGTCGCAGCCGTGGTCTGCGGTGATGATGAGAACATCTTCGGGAAGCATTTTCGCTATGAATTTCCCAAGCCACTCGTCAAACTCGTTCAGCGCGTTTGCGTAACCCAAAGCGTCGCGGCGGTGACCGAACATCATATCAAAATCCACAAGATTTGTGAAGCAAAGCCCGTGAAAATCCTTTTTCTGATACTCGGACGTGATTTGCATATCAAGCGCGTTTCCTATTCTCCTGTCGCAGTCCGAAACGCTTTTTCCCGCAAAAATATCGAAGATTTTTCCCACGCCGATGCCGTCAAGACCGTTTTCCTTCAGCACGTCAAACATTGTGTTCTTCGGCGGAACAAGCGAAAAATCGTGCCTGCGGGGAGTTCGCTTAAACGGATATTTGTCCTCGAAAGGACGCGCGATAACTCTCCCCACGGCAAAATCGCCTTGCAATATCTCTCGCGCGATTTCGCAGTATTTGTACAGCTCCTCCACGGGAACAACGTCCTCGTGCGCGGCAATCTGAAAAACGCTGTCCGCTGACGTGTAAACAATCAGCGCGCCTGTTTTTATGTGCTCCTCGCCGTAATCCGCGATAACCTTCGTTCCCGAATAAGTCTTGTTACAGAGCGTTTTTCTGCCGGTTCTCCGCTCAAATTCCTCGATAATCTCGCTCGGGAAACCGTTCGGAAAAGTCGGAAACGCTTTTTCGCTCACAAGACCGGCAATCTCCCAGTGACCCGTGGTCGTGTCCTTGCCCTTGGAAAGCTCCGACAGCCGCAGAAAAGCGCCCTCGGGAGCGGTTTCTTTCTCACCGACTTCAACGCCGTCGATGTTGAAAAGCCCCATTTTCGCCATATTAGGTACATTCAGCATTCCCGTGTTAAAGCACGAACGCAGAGTATTCGCGCCCTTGTCGCCGAAATCAGCAGCGTCGGGCAATTCACCAACACCAAAGCTGTCCAAAACAATCAGAAAAACGCGCTTTGTCATAAATTCACCCTCTTATTTACCGCTCGTAAGCAGCTTTACAGCCGAGCTAGTGCCAATTCTGTCGCAGCCCTCGTTTAAGAACATTTCGAGCTGCTCTTTGGTCTTGATACCGCCCGCAGCCTTGATTTTGACATTCTTGCCGATATGCTTTTTGAACAGACGTATATCCTCGATATCAGCGCCCGCGGTGCCGAAACCGGTCGAAGTCTTGATATAATCCGCGCCCGCCTCGGTCACGCACTCGCAGAGCTTGATTTTTTCTTCCTCTGTGAGATAACACGTCTCAACGATAACCTTCAAAATCTTCTGCCCGCAGACGTATTTCAGTGCCTTTATCTCGCTTGTCACCGCGTCAAAATTACCGTTTTTGACATCGGTGAGATTTACCACCATATCGATTTCGGAAGCGCCGCTGTTGATTGCTCCGACAGCCTCCGAGCATTTTATCGCGGTTGTCGAATAGCCTAGAGGAAAGCCGACAACCGTGCAGATATTCAGCTCGGGAAAGCTCACCGCGGCATATTCCACATAGCACGCGGGAATGCAAACCGACGCGGTTTTATAAATCATTGCTTCCTGACAAAGCGCGTCGATTTCGGCTTGTTTTGCGGTGGTGTTAGGGAAGGTGTGGTCGATATGCCCGAAAATTTCCGAATTGTTCATAATTCTACCTCAAAACAGTCTGAATGATTTCAGCGACAAAATGCCGCCCGCCTTAATTTTCAACTTATGTTTACCCGAAATCGCGTTCATTTTCGCAGTAATTGCCGAGAAATTCGACAGGCTGCTTGTTGTCGGAACATCAATTTCCGCGAGAATTTCGTTTTTGTCAGCCTCATAGACGAAAACCTTTGTTTTGGTTGACGGATTTGAAACGATAATCTCGATATTTTTCTCGCCCTTCATCGCGCAGTTTTCAAAAGTAATCGAGCTTTGCGCGTTTTCAAGCAAAGCGTATTCATTGAGCTGTTTGTCCGTGAGGAACTCAACTCCCGTATATTCCCAAGAAGCCGTCGCGGGAACATCCTGCCTGATATCAAGTCCCTGATAGTTTTCTCCGTGAACCTTGATTTCAACCGTTCTGAAGATTTCCTCTGATGAAGAACCAACCTGAATTTCATAAGTACCCGCGAAAACCGTCTGACATTTCCTGTTCAAATCCCACATCGCGAGGTCTGCGATATCGAAGGAAAGCGTGAGCGGAACGGTTTTTTCCGAGGGAACGAATACTCTCCTGAATGCTTTCAGTTCCTTTACCGGAACGGCGCTCGAGAACTCGGGTGATTTCACATAAAGCTGAACAACCTCGTCAGAATCGAAATTTCCGATGTTTTTGAGCTCAAAGGAAATCTCGCAGCTTTCGTTCGGCTCGAAGCATTTTTTGTTGAGCTTCAGCGCGCTATAACGGAAAGCGGTATAGCTAAGACCGTGTCCGAACGGGAAAATAGGCTCTCCCTGATAGTAACGATAGGTGCTTTCTGTTCTGATGATGTTGTAGTCCTTGATGCTGCCAAGTTCGTTTTCCGAGGAATACCACGTTATCGGGCAGCGTCCTGCGGGTGAAATCTCGCCAAAAAGAACCTTCGCCACTGCGGTTCCCATCTCGGCGCCGTTATGTCCCGTGTGAAGAACCGAATTAAAGCGTTTGTCAACAGCGTACGGAAATCCCGAAACAAACAAAAGCACCGCGTTTTCATTCAGCGAAAGGACCAAATCCGACAGCTTTTGCTGACGCTCCGATACACTGAGCGTTTTTCTGTCAACGTTTTCGCGCGCGTTTACAAGCGGGTGATTTCCGAGAACAAGCAAAACGTTATGCGCTTCGGTAACTGCTTTTCTCACCCTGTCAAAGCCCGATGAAAACAGCTCCACGCTGAACATTGAGTTTGCTTTCGGTTTGATTTTTTCTGTAACCTCAACCTGTCCGTTGTCGTTGATATAAAGATATCTTCCCTGCCAGTTTTTCAAGCGGCATTTTTTGTCAAAATATTCCATCGTGAAAAGTTCCTTGACAAACCAGCCGTAAGGCTCATCGGAAACGCATTTCATCACGCCGTTGTCCGAGAGAACGCCGCTGTCGCAGAGGAATTTCCCGTTGAATTTTGACTTAAACGAAACATCGCCGTTGCCCCAATCAAACACCTCTAACAGACAGCTTTCGTTTATTGTCGCGGAGTCGCAGGCAAATGTTCCGTCCTCGGAAACCGAGAAATAAAAGCCTGTTTCGCCGTTTCTGATTGCGATTATATCGTTGCCCATTTCATAAGCAACGTTTTCACGACCAACCTTTGCAATAATTCCGTCAAGGATTGTCGGATTTTTCTCGGAATATCCCGTGTACCAGTCACGGAAATTCATATCGCTGTGCAACCCGATAACCGCGATTTTCTCCCTCTCGCGCAGCGGAAGCGTCATGTGGCGATTTCTGAGAAGAATAATCGATTCCTCGGCTGCCTTTGCGGCGGTTTTTTTGAAATTATCGCAGAGAAGAAGATTTTTGTCAACCTTGTTATACGGGCAATCCGAGTCAAATTCACCCAGCAAAAAGCGCGCCTTCAGTACACCAAACAGCGATTTATCGATATCGCTTTCGGTAATCAGCTTTTGTGCGATAGCGTTTCTTGCGGCTGCTTCAACAACGTCCTGCTCGTCGGTAATTACGTCTGCACCGCCGTTTTTCAGAATTCTCGCATAGGTTTCCGTGTGGGAAAGGTCGGTTTTGTGACGGGTAACATTTTCCACAAAATCCCAAGCGTCCGAAACCGAGAACAATAATCCCCAGTCCTTTTTGCAAATCTCGGTTACCTCGGGATTGTTGATAGCCTCGACGCCGTTTACCATATTATAAGAGGTCATCAGGCATTTTGCGCCGCCATTTTTGATGGGCTGCTCAAAAACCTTGAGATAATAGTTGTGCTTAAGTACAGCGGGAATTGATGAGTTGTCGGCGGTTCTGTCCTCTTCGTTGTTATTCGCGTAAAAGTGCTTCAATGTCGGAATAACTCGATAATATTTCTTGTCGCTGCCAAGCATACCTTTTGTGAGAGCGGCAGCCATAGTTCCCGTGAGAGTTGGGTCTTCGCCGTAGCCTTCCTCGGTTCTTCCCCAGCGCGGGTCGCGTTCAAGGTCAACGGTCGGCGCCCACAAACAAAGCGTGGATTTGCTCCATAAGCCCCGCGTCAAAAGTTGCCGAAAGACTGATAGGCTCCGGAAAAACGGTTGTCGGAGCTTCGGGATATTTCACCTCATCGCGTTTGTCAGGACGAACAAGCAAGCCTCTGGCAGCTTCCGTGCCGATTTTGAAAGGTTTTATGCCAAGCCGCGTGATTTCCTTTTGAACCGAGGTGATAAGCAACAGCTTTTCATCGAGAGTAAGCTCCTCCAAAAGCGCATTTACGCGCTCGTCAATGGAGAGCGAGGTATCCTGAAATTTGTACTTCGGCATAATCTTCTCCTTTAAATCGTTAAATCTTTTTTCTGATAAGCGAACGCGCAGGCGCTTCAATATCGGTCAAAGCCGTGATTTTCTCCATCGCGTGACGCGCGGTATCAATTTCCTCGCCGTCCGAGCCGAACATTGTTTTCGGCGTGAACTTTATCGGCTCTTGATGCGGGATAATCAGCTCCAGTTCATCGTTCAGCGTGAAGAAATTCCTCACGGTGAGGTGCATTATGCCGTTCTCGCAGTAGTCAACCGCCGCGCAGAAATCGTATTTTCTCACATAGTTGCTGTCCGCGAAATATTGCCCGCCGTTTGTGGTGATTTCGGGATTTTGCGTGCCGCTTCCCGCTTGCGCCGAACCGTAGAAAAATCCCGTGCAATAAGGGCGGTGGCTGATTTTGTCAACCTCGGCGATTGCCCACGCGGGCGGCTTTTCGCCCATTAAAACGCTGTCGAGAGCCGTTCTGTAAGCGTTTGTGGTGAGCGCCGTGTAATACGCCGATTTTGCTCTGCCCTCGATTTTGAAGCTCGTGACGCCCGCTTTTATCAGGTCGTCCAGATGCTCAATCATACACATATCGCGCGCGTTCAGAATATACGAACCGCGCTCGTCCTCGAACACCTGATAGAACTCTCCGGGGCGCTTCTGCTCCATCAAATAGTACTCCCAGCGGCAAGACTGCGCGCATTGACCGCGATTTGCGTTTCTTCCCGTCAAATACTCGGAGATAAGACATCTTCCCGAGAATGACACGCACATAGCTCCGTGAACAAAGACCTCGATTTCCATATCCTCGGGGATTTTCGCCCTGATGAGTTTTATGTTTTCAAGGTCAACCTCACGCGCCAAAACAACGCGCTTTACGCCCATTTTATACAGCTCGATAGCTGTTCTGTAATTCACAACGCCCGTTTGAGTTGAAGCGTGAATTTCAAGGCTCGGAGCGTACTCCTTTATCATCGAGATAACTCCGATATCAGCCGCAATTACCGCGTCCACTCCCGCTTTTTCCACCTTTTTTATAAACTCGGGGAAAGCCTCGGCCTCGTCGTTGTTGGGGACGATGTTACAGGTGATGTAAACCTTTGCGCCTTTTTCGTGCGCGGTTTGCACAGCCCAAACAAGTCCTTCTTCATCAAAATTCTTCGCCGCCGCTCTCATACCGAAGGTTTTTCCGGCAAGATAAACCGCGTCCGCGCCGTAATCCAGCGCGCAAAGCAAGCTTTCCTCATCGCCCGCGGGAGCGAGAAGCTCGGGTTTTATACTCACTGCGTTTCTCCTCCGTCGGAATGGTCGGGCGGCTCAAGTCCCGCGTCAATAATGTTCTGCTCGTGCTGTTCAAGAGTTTTCGCGTAGTAGAAGTTGCCCTCCTTGCTTGCAAGGAAGTAGAAATAGCTTGTTTCTGCGGGATAAAGCACTGCGTTTATCGTGTCAAGACCGGGGTTACAGATTGCGCCCGCAGGAAGTCCAGTGCAATTATAGGTGTCATACGCTTCCGTGATTGCCTGCATTTTATCTCTGTTTGAAGAGTTAATCTTGGGTGTAATGCAAGTGGCAATATAGGTGTCGGTAGCGTCGGACTCAAGCTTCGGGAAAGTCTCAAGGTCATTCAGACGATTGTGGAAAACAGACGAAATCTTCGCCCAGTTATCCTCGTCGTTACCCTCCCATTGAACAATCGAAGCAAGTCTGACAACCTCGTCAAGCGTCATTCCAAGCTCCTTCATACGAGCCTTCATACTCTTGGTAATCTTGCTCTCGAAGTTTCTGTACATCGTTTCTGCAACTGTTTTTGCATAATCGGTTGTATCGAAATTCGGGTTTTTCTTCAAGTCGTCAATAACGTAGAATTCGTAGGTATCGGGGAACAGATAGCCCTCCAGCATATTCAAACGGTTTGGATTGTCCTCGATTTGCTCCTCAAAGTCATACTTATTGAGCTTGCTCTTGTAGTATTTCTCAAAATCAACCGCGCGGCAAACGTAGTTTTCCTCGAGAATTTGTCCGACCTCAAGCGCCGTGATACCCTCGGGAATAAGCACGGTAACGGTTTCCGTGTAGGTTTTCTTGGTTTTGAGCGTTTCGATAATGCTGCTGTAAGACATATTTGAATAGACCGTGTAAGTTCCCTCAAGGAACGGCTCGTAATCCTCCGAGTCTTTTTTGTCGGTCAAAT
>CAMEQX010000006.1 GCA_945933905.1 uncultured Clostridia bacterium | reverse complement strand
TTTATTATCTTCATTATATCACACTTTATTTGAATTTGCAAGTGGTTGAAAGCAACTTTTCTACGCGGAAATTTTGTTCATTGTGTGGACAAAAAATGTTTCCTCAACGATGTTATTGCTAATCCCATACAAATTGTCGAAAAACACAAAAATATGAAGAAAAACATCGAGAATTGGCTGCATTCAGAATAGTGAGAAAATGGCTATCGGAAAGCAGCGCGGTTTGAGCAAGTCTGAATATCAACAGAAAACGAAAATAAAACGTGTGCCCGCCTTTATTGAAAAGATTTAGGCGGCTTTGCTTTTGTATATTGAAATATTCGATAATAGGCTTGCAATCGGATTTTAAATTTATTCGTCAAACGAGAGGGAAAACATGATATCTTTAACAATGATAGATTTATAATATAAGTGCAACACCCGAAAAAAATTGACACATAAGGCAGCTCGTGTTATAATGGGAGTAACCACGCAACCATAAACAGGAGGAAGCAATATGTGTCATTACACCCATTTTACCACAGAAGAGCGGGAGTTGTCAAGGTTTTTTTAAGCCCAATCGATTGCCGCCCTTGGTGAGCTGCGAATTTCGCAGAAATTGTTATGCTAACGGTACATACGCCGCTCATCATGCAGACAAACTTTATAAGAAACGCCGAAAAAACCGATGACAAACGCGTCAAAATTTCCCATACCGTGCCAATAAGCGAGCGTCCTGCCGGCGCGGAAAACCGTACTCGTTTCGGACATATGGAAAAGAATTTGCAGCTCATCAGGAACTTGCAGAAGCAAAGGACGTGAAGGCGTATTTTTGTGAGCCTTATTCGCCGTGGCACTAATGAAAACACCAACGGTCTATTGCGTCAGTTTTACCGAAAGGCACTTCCTTTGCCGATATTTCCGATGATGATTTGCAGTTCATTGTCAATCTGATTAACAATCGTCCGCGGAAATGCTTGAATTACCTTACTCCCCTAGAGGTGCTCAAAAAATTTTTCTCGTGTGCTGCACCTGTATTGACAATCTATCTTCCTGTTAAGTATAACATCGTTATGAAATTTGGGGTTTAGGAATTACAAGCGGTTTTGTTTTTCAAGCTTGACAACATTCTCATAGTGTGATATAATACAATGAAAAGTAGGCACGGAAGATTATGCGAAAAGGATAATAATATGAACGAAATGAATTATATGAGCGCCGCGCTGGAGTTTTTTGCGGCAACCATAACGGGTGTTATGCTGATAGGCTGTTTCGCGGAGCGCTCGTACAAGGATACAACGGGGAAACTCTTGATTTGTTTTTTGACGGCGAATATGCTTATGCTGTTGGTGGACGCGCCGATTTGCCTTTTGCTTGACGAGCCGTCGCCCGAAAAAGTGCCCGCGATTAAAGTGCTCTCATTCTTTTCGGACGCATTTGCGTGTACGCTGGTTTCGCTCTACGCCTACTGCGCGACCGCCTACATTTCCACAAAAAAGAAAATCTCCTATCGTTACGCGCACATTATCACGGCGATTTGCGCGGCGGCGGTTATTTCGTTTCTGATATCCGCGTTCAACGGAATGTACATCGATTATGACGAAACCGGGCGCGATATCCCGGGACCGCTTTTCCTTGTAAGTCAGTTGATTTACGTCATACTTCCGGCACTCACGATGGCGCTTGCTATTGTCAACCGAAAAACGCTCGGACGGCGCGAAACCATTGTGTTTGTGCTTTTCGGGGCAATTCCCGTGTTAACGATACCCGTGCAGCTTATCTGGAACGTTGTTCCCGTGTATCTCGCTTCGACTGTTTCGATAACTTTTTTATATACATCGGTACATATTTTACAGGTGCAAAATGCTGCGGAAATGGAGAAAAAGCTGGTTGAGCAGGAGCTTGCGTTGTCGGAGAGCCGAAACGCGCTTGTTTTATCGCAAATTCAGCCGCATTTTCTGTACAACGCGCTCACGTCAATTTACCGACTTTGCGACGTTAAACCCGAGGCGGCAAAGGAGGCTGTCGATAACTTCGCGAAATATCTTCGCGGCAACCTCAACTCAATCAAGAAAACAAATCTCATCTCCTTTGCCGAGGAGCTTAATCACACGAAAGCGTATCTTTCGCTTGAAAAAATCCGTTTTGATGACGAGCTGGAGATACGCTATGACATCAGCGTAAGCGAGTTTTTTATCCCGCCGATGACGATTGAGCCGCTGGTTGAAAACGCCGTAAATCACGGTATAAGCGACCTTCCCGACGGCGGCTGCGTGACGATAAGTACGGCGGAATTTCCCGATTTTTATGAAATTCGGGTGAGCGACAACGGCGTTGGTTTTGACCCGAATGTTCTCTCGAACGACGGAAAGCTGCACGTCGGAATTTCCTCGGTTCGCAGCCGACTTCAGATAATGTGCGGCGGCACGCTTGAATTTATAAGCTCCGAAAACAGCGGCACAACCGCAATAATCAGGATACCTAAAGGAGCGGAAGAATGAACATAATTGATGTTGATGATGAAAAGCTGGCGTTAGAACTGCTGGTTGATTCGATAGAAAAAGTTGTTCCCGAAGCGAAGGTGAACGGTTTTCGGAAAACTGCAGACGCGATTTCCTATGTGGGAGAGAACGGCTGCGACGTTGCTTTTCTGGACATAAAAATGCGCGGAATGACGGGGCTTGAGCTTGCGCGGCAGCTCAAGGAAATCTGCTGCGATGTAAACATAATTTTCGTGACCGGCTACTCCGAGTATTCGCTAGACGCGTTTCGGCTGTACGCAAGCGACTATTTGTTGAAACCCGCGACACCCGAGGCGGTGAAGCAAGCTTTGGAGCACTTGCGCACGCCCGCCCAGCCGAAAAACGAGAAGAAAATCCGCTTTCAGTGCTTCGGCAACTTCGAGGTTTTCTGCGACGGGAAACCGCTGGCGTTCAAGCGTATGAAGGCAAAGGAACTGCTGGCTTATCTCGTTGACCGAATGGGTGCGGGCGTGACAATGGGCGAGCTTATCGCGGTGCTGTGGGAAGAAGGACCGGACACACATTCCCGTCAAAGCAACCTCCGAAACCTGATAAGCGAGCTGAAAAAAACGCTTGCCGAGGTTGGTGCGGAGGATATTATTCTGAAGAGCAGAAATACCATTTCGCTTGCTTGTGACGCGGTTGACTGCGATTATTTTGACTTTCTGCGGCACATTCCGTACGCGGTGAACCGTTACCGCGGCGAGTATATGAACCAGTATTCGTGGGCTGAAATGACAACTGCTGAAATTTCGGACAAGCTGAGTTGAGAGAAAAATCAGGGTTTCGGAGGAATGTTGCAGTTTTGTTGCACTTTATGATGTATAATATAGGTGCAAACTGTGAGAAATACTGTTTAATTCTATATGAAAATGAAGATAAAAAAGATAATTTATGTAATCGTCGGAGCAGTTTTGCTGGTTTTGGGAATTGCTGCGGCGATTTTTTTGTTCACGCGAAACGCCGTGCCGCAAGGTTCAAGCTCGGCAATGACAAGCGTTTCCGAGGAAAAACCGCCGCTGTCAAAGGCAACGCTGCTGATTTATATGTGCGGGAGTTCGCTTGAAACAACGGGCGGCTCTGCTACGGCAAATATTCGCGAAATGCTCGGCGCGCGGGTTGACGACGAGGTGAATATTGTAATTCAGACGGGCGGTGCGCGAAAGTGGCGCGGGTTTGACATACCGAGCGATAAACTTGCGCGCTATTCCGTTCAAGGCGGCGAGCTCGTCAAGGTCGGCGAAACCGCGCTCGCGAATATGGGAGAAACGAAAACTCTCGCCGATTTCGTTCAATGGGGAACGCAGAGCTTTCCCGCCGAGGAAACCTCGCTTATCTTGTGGAACCACGGCGGCGGCTTTGTCAAAGGCGCGTGCTTCGACGAGCTGTTTTCGGGCGACTCGCTCACGGTTTCTGAAATCGCGGCGGCGCTCACGGAGTGTCGGCTTGAGAAAAAACTTGAGTTCATATGCTTTGACGCGTGCAAAATGGCGTGCTTCGATACCGCCGTTTCAATCAGCCCTTTCGCCGATTTTATGATAGCTTCGCAAGACCTTGAACACGCAGGCGGGCTGGATTATAAGGTTATCGCGGAAAATCTCGGAGAGCGCGATTTCTACGAAAAAGTCCTCCGAAGCTACGCCGAAAAGCACGGCAACAAGGGTTACTACACGCTCTCCTGCACGGATTTATCACGGATTGACATACTTCGCGAGGCGCTTCACAAAACAGTTTCCGCGATGTCCGAGAAAGACGGAGAGCTGAAAATTCCCGAGGCTTTGCTAAACGCCGATATTATCGAAAATTCCTCAAACGGCTTCTATGATTTCGGGGCGATTGCAGAATTTTTTGGCGTTGAAACGGGAATTTCCGAGGTTGTTCAAACCGAAAATTCTCCGTCAAAGCAAGCCGCTTCGGGACTGAATTTGCTGTTCCCCGCGGACGAAAAGCAGCTCAATAGCTACCTTCCGATTTGCACGGACGAGGTGTACAAGAGCTTTCTCGAGAGTTATTTCGCGAAAAACAGTGCTTGCGAATTCAGCTTTGAGGACAGGGGTTTTGTTGATGGGGAACGGCTGAGTTTTACCGTGAAAAGCGGCGCGGAAAAGTACATTCGGCGAATGGAATACACGCTCGGTGCCGTGGATTTGGAAAATGACGCTTATTACCAAATGGGCACGGACAACGATTTTTTGCGAAACGGCAAAACCTTTTACGTAAATTTCACGGGGCGGTGGGTGTATTTCGGCGGGTATGCACTGAACTGCCAAATTATGACCGAGAAAAACAACTACACGGTTTACCGCTCGCCCGTGCTGATAAACGGCGAGAACGCCGAGCTGATTTTCACCTACAACAGCTCAACCCGTAAAGCAAAGCTGAACGGCTATGTTCTTACGGGCGATGTCACGGGCAGAATTATGACGCTTGCGGAGAACGATGAGGTCACCGTGCTGTTCAAGGAGATGTTCAGCGAAACGCCGGCTGAATATGCGAAATTTACTTACAGCAGCGACTGCGCGCTTGAAATAAAGACGCTTCCCGACGGGATTTACGTCTTTCAAGCGGTAATCACGGATATCTTCGGAAATGAGCATTACACAAATATTGCCGTTTCGGAAATTACCGGCGGCAAATCGGAAATTGAAGAAGTTTTCTCGCTTGAGGACAGTTAACGTCTTCAAGATTTATCAAGAATAAACAGCAAAAATTGCAGAAAGGAAACGCTATGAAAAAGAGAATAATTGCGGCTGTTATGGCGGCGGTGATGTGCTTCTCGGTCACCTCCTGCACCGACAGTTCGGACAAAAAGCAATGGCAAATCACCGAAGAAGAACGGGAGCAGATTGTCGAGCTTTCGTGCAAGGCAGAGCAAAATGGCGACACGCTTGAAATCACGCTCACTTGCGACGAGGACTTTTTCAAGGACGATATCGCAAAGAGCAGCATCGCCGTTAACGTGTATCAATATCAGCCCCAAGAGCAAAACACCGAGGCTTCTTCCGAGAACAGCGAAGCAAATTCCGATACTTCAACAAGCGGCGCTGAACAGACAAACGAGCCGCAGAGCAGCTTCTCCGAGGCAAAGGAAATTACCGATTACACCTTGACGAGAGTTGACGCGAAAACGCTGTCTATCACGTTCAAGAACCCGTTTGAGTACGGCGCGTACGATTTCTACATACACAAAAACGGCTCGTCAAGCGGGAAATTCGCCGTCGGCTCGTACTATAAAATTCCCGAAAATGATAACTCCGCGCAAAAACTTGTTTCCGCGGAGATTGACGGCACAATCTACAACGGCGCGGAAAATCCTGTTTTGAAGGTAACGCTGGAGAACGCTACTGTAAAGGACGTTAAGCCCGAAGATATTGAATTATCGGGCGCGTTCGAGGATTTGAGCATCTCGTCCGTTACATCAAACGGCAGCGAAATTACCATAAACACGGTCGGCGACGTTCGGATTTGCTCCGCGCCTTACGGCTATGCAACCGTTTCGGAAAGCGTTCTGGATACCGGATACGAACTTATGGCAACCGTTGATATCGAAAATCCCGCCGCTTATATTCCCGAAAATTCTTACGCTTACGACAACGGCACGCTGAAATTTGACGTTGAACTTTCGGGCGCGAAGGCAGTCAAGAGCGGCGATGAGCTTGCCGACGCTATCACGATTAACGATATGCACATCGACTCGGCTGCCGCAAATTCCGACGGAAGCGTGATTTCGGTTAGTTTCCCGACAAATGCTGCCGATTTGGATTCCGCGATACTGTCGGTTGTTGACAAGCTGCTCGTGATAAAGAACAGCGCGCTTTCCTGCAAGACCGATGTGTTGTTGGAAATCCCCGACTGCGGCGCTTACCTCAACGCTTATCTTGATTATATCGAAAAGACAGACGGCGGCTTTAAGGGAACGCTTGTCCTTGTGCCGATTTACGGCAGCTTCAGCAATCTGACCGCTGCGGATTTGACCTTTGACGGTGATTTAGCGAATGCAAAAATTACCGAAATCAAAAACGAGGAATCTTCAACAACCGTCACCTTTACATTCAACAGCGATAAATCCCTCGATAACAGCATTTTCGAGGGCGGAGTTAAGGTTGCTCGCGGGAAGCTGCTGAATGCTTGGGGGACGCCGTCCGACGATACATCAGATACCTTTGGTTATATGGCTGAATCGGTGAGAGGCGACAAGAGCACAATCAAGAAAATAATTGACATTCTCGCTGACGCAAAGAATAAATTTGAAACCGTAAGAGATTTTGCCCAAACCCTGGAAAAAGCGGCAAAATCATTATACAAGCTTGACTACGACGGCTTTGTCGGAGCGTCTACAAAGATTTTGTCGTCGCTGGGTATCATCAAACGTTCTCCGGATAAGATGGACAAGATATATAGTGCTGTTGAGTCCGTGAGAATTGAAGTGGAAAATCTTGATAAAAAGATGGACACTATAATGGCGTCACTCAAAGAACAGATGGACTATATGGCTTCCGGAATAGATAAGGACCTCTATATAAACGCAACAAAAGGCTGGACCGATTTCTGCACATCTTATATAGACCCCCTTGAAGCCGTATTCAATTCTGTCAGCAACGATATGCGTTCAAATATCATAGATTTAGTACAATATGTCAAGGCAGGCGACACGCTGACCGTTGTATATGATATAAACGGCGGACTTACGATTGCAAACAAGCTCAAAGATACCTACTCTGTTGAAAATATTGCGATTGACAAGGAAAAAACTCTTACCCTTACCCTTGACGAAAACAGCTTCCCCAACGCCTCGGCTGATTTCTCCAAATATGCAAAAGTTGAGGCAGGACTTGAAGAAGACATTAAAAATCTTATTATTGAACAGGGGCTTGCAGCCGATGACGAGGCAGTTGAAAAACTGACGAAAGAGTTTATGGCAAGCGTTATGTCAAAAGCAATGTATGACGCTCTCACCAAAGACTCCCAGACCCTCAACAACATACAGAATTATTACACTAAATTCTGCGCAAATCTGAGGGGTGACACTATGTCTTCTCCGCTTTCATACAGGTTTTACAGCGTTTATGCGTACTACAATTTCCAGTATGAGGCAGAGGAGTATCTGACCGACTTTAACGATTACCTCAAAGCGTTTACAATCAAATACGGCAGCTTTGCAATGCTTGCTGCTTCTTACAACAGAGGTTATGACAAGGAAAGCAATCCCATTGCCAAAGACATAGAGAGCACCCTCAAATTCCTTGAGAATAACACCGGTCTGCACGAGCTTCCCAATGATACTTATGAGTGGTGCTATGTGGTTGACCGACCGGTAAAAATGCACGTTGTATCACTCAGATTGGGATTCTCAAGTGCAAACGTAAAATCCGTGGCTCCGTTTTTTGACCAAATCTCAGGAATTGGTATGTATGTCACATTTTTGAATTGGAAAGTCAACTATGGTTTAGGAGAATATATAAAGTTGTTGCGAACCGATAATGGATTGAGCGAAAATTTAGGAATCAGCTATTCTTCTGAATTATCAAGTTTCTGCAATAATTTAAACAAATCAAGGCTTTCTTCCGCTATGCTTGACAGAATTAAGAAAAGATATCTGCTTATGGGCAACAGCCTCGACAAATTCTATGATTACATGACGAACGAACATCTGTACAAGACGGGAGTTGAAGAAGGAAGAAGTTACTTAGGTTACCACAGTTTTATTAACGACCGAAGCCTTTTCAACAAAAATTACCTTGTTCTCACTTCCTATGACGGCTGGGATTCATTCTCCGAGTTTAATCCGCAAACGCTTTATACAACGAAGAATTACGGCTGTAATGACCACGGAATTGAGGACTATAAGCTCGAAAAAAGATATTTGATACCGAACGATGAAGTGAGGGACCCGAAGTATTTCTCATATTGCGAGAACATAATGGGCACGGTTTACAATCTGAGTGCGGGCAAGTACGAAACGGCAAGCAGCTCAAAAAAGCTTATTTCGAGAGCGCTTTACGGTGAATCCAGAACGCGCTGGACGCAGGACCACTGGATGGAATTCCGCAACACAATCTTTGACAACAAAGACCTTGGTGCAGGCTGCTACGATATCTATTCACCCGAATTCATCGAGTACGAAGTTTATTGATTAAACGAAAAGGCTGTCGCACAAAAGCGGCAGCCTTTTGTAATAGATTAGTAATATCAAGTGCAACACTAAGAAACATATTTCAGATGCACGATTATTCTTTCAACTTTCCACGGACAACCCGCACAGAACCGCACCGGAATGAGAAATTTCCGCTATTTCCTGCTAAGAAAATTGTTTCCGCAGGTATGTTATAGCTAATCCCATACAAAATGTCGAAATATACAAAAATATGAATAATAACGTCGAAAGATGGTATTTCGCGGTCGTGTATTTCTAGGATTGAGAAAATGGTGCTCGAAAAGCTCCGAGCGCGGTTTGAACAAAGGTGATAAGTGCCGTCTTTTGAGATATAAAGGCGGCTTTTCTTTATGCAGCACAATTCACACGAACAAAGTTCCGCTCAATTATAAAAAAACGCTTTGTTTTATTTTATCGGCAAAATTGTGGGGATTGTCCGAGAGAAGTGTTCGCAATTATTGCACACAAAGTCGCGTTGAAGGTGCTTTTCTCACGGGAAAGACGTGGAATCGTTGGTGATTATAAAAAACAGCCAAACGAGGTCGGCAGTGAAGATACGGTTTTGCCGAAAAACGTTCACTCGGAAATAAGCAGGCTGATTTCGGATTATAATCGACGCTAGTATTAAGCTGCTGTATTACAATGGTCTGAAGCGCTGGAACGAACAGCACGATTACCTTATCGGTACCTCGCGTTCGGGGAAATACTTGACTATTTCGATATAAAAAGCGTTACCTCTCTGTTTTGAGATAACGCTTTTTCTACAATTGTTCCGCTAATGTAATATCAGCAATATCCCTCCAATTTTCTTTTCAGCGTTTCTTTATCCTGAGAATACAGCTTTTTTACCGAATCTGCATACTCGGCAAAAGCACGGAATAGTAACGGATGCTCTAGGAAAATCGTGAAGAACGGTGCTTTTAGCCGACTAACTGCAACGCTTTTTTCGGAAATAATAAGCTGCACATCTAAAAAACTAGGTTCGGGCAAAGGATAAAATCTGTATGTTGTGTGGTCTAAAAGACTGATTATGTTTTTTGTATGCTCTGTAAATTCCTGAGGGGAATAAGGCGTCGATAGGAATTCCGGATAGATTTTTCCGTTAAATAAGTCCTCGTCGCTTGGCAAAGGCGCACATTCGTGAAAATGTCCCGACAACAAAGACTTATCAAAAAAGCGTTTCATTTGTTTGTAAATCTCATGCGCGTCACTATCCTCGGCTTTAAATTCAGAACGGTTAAAGTATTCCGAAAAAAGATTTTCCGGCATTGAGAATGCGGTTGGGCAGCTGCTTAAAACCGTAATATCGGAGGACGTCTTTTCGAACTGATAAAAATCAGCGGTTTTGCATACTCTGATGAGACGGTGAGCTTTTCCGAGAAGTGTATCAAATAACTGACGGTGCAGATTTATTCTTTCGGGCTCGGTTTCGTAAAGATAATTTCCGCTTTCATTTTCCGCACCCACCACATTATTGCCGTAAATACAAGCATAGCCGGGGCATAAGAACAGCGTTGTTGAAAAATTCGTGTTTTTCTGTCCGTCCAGGTAAAAAGATTCAATTTGTCCCGATGGATAAAGAGGAAGCCAGCTTTGGATTGCTTCGCCGATTTCAGCCAGATTTCGTTCAATATTATGAATGATGTGAATTTTTACGCCGCTTGTTACGCATTGAATCATCAGCGACATCCATTTAATCTGAAAGGATTTGTCGGCGGTAATCCAGTCTATATTCTGGTCGGAGAATAGATATAAATCCTTCTCTTTTCTTTCTATGACAGTTCCGAGAAAGCGGATAACGGCAGTTTGTAAACCTCTCATCCCGTGATAGAGCGGTTGATTATCACTTAATGCCGTTTTGTCCGCCGCCATTTCAAAGGGCAGAGGAGATTTTATTATATCGGCAGAAAACGAGCCAATTTGGTCTACCATGCCGACAACAAAAGATGAAACCATGTTGTCTTCCGAAAGGAACAGCCAAGCATACAGCTCTTTTTCCCAATTCGTATCGTCAAGGAGATTATCGGGCGATATGTTCATTAGTCTTGCAAGATTTGAAAGGCGGTTTTGCTCCTTAAGCCGACTGTATAGAACACGGCACATTTCCTCTGTGAGTTTAGAGTTTGATACGGGTGTACGAAGTCCGTTTCGGAAACGGCTGATATACGACGGGTCAATGTTCAGGAGCTTTCCAAACCGAACGTTGGAAAATTCAGCTAATTCAAGTACCGCAGAAAAGCGATGTCCGAATTTATCGTGGGAATGTAACGCTGCGGGCGCTTCCTTTGGCACTTTTTTCGGTTCTTCTCCGTCATAAAGCCAACGCAGGATTTCGCCTTTGATTTGCTCTGCGGAAAATGCAGCGGGACAGCCGATTTCGTTCAAAACTTCTTTTGTTTTTCCGTGTTCATCAGCAAACGAATAAATGGCAAAAACAAATCTTAACGCACTATTTCCGCCGTTTTTCGGCACACGGCTTCCCTTGCAGATACGGTCAACTGCGGAACGGTCGCAGCCGATAATACCGGCAATGTCGGTCGGCTTTGCACCGATTATTTTCATGATTTTGTTTAATCGTTCCGTAAACATAGCCGTCCCCCTTTTTATATATGATAGCATAATTCTCCTGTAAAATCAACTACTGCCACAAAAATTGTCATTGACAGTTTTGTGGCAGTTATTGTTTCTGCAAAAAAATATGTTATAATTAAAGCAAATAGTATCTGCAATAAAAAAGGAGTGATTTTTATGCCATCCACCAACTTTTTAGTCGGAATCGGATTATTGATTGTCGGAGTGATTGCGATTATATCAGGCATTATAAAGAAAATAAAATGCTCGGTCAGAACCGTCGGAAGAATAATCGGTGTGCGAGAATATCAGGAAACCGATGACGAGGGCTTCAACCACTATTTTTATTATCCTCAATTTGAATATGTAGTGAACGGACAAATTTACCGCGGAGAAGGAAATAAAGGTTACTCTAAACCCCGGAAAATCCAAATCGGCGGCAACATCAAAGTGTATTACAATCCCCAAAAACCGAATGAGAGTTTCACCAAAGGTGGTGGGTTTATTCTGCCGTTTATAAGCATTATGTTGATAATTGTCGGGGTAATTTTTGTCACTTCGCAGAATGGGTGAAGCTATGAGTGATTTGTTCTTTTTAGTTGTCGGCATTATTATTGCCGCTATCGGTCTGCTTTTGATTATGGCAAAGGTTCTGACTTACATAAAATGCACCGTGTCGATGAATGCGCCCGTCGTAAAGCTGGAAACAGATGAAACCTATTTCCGCGGTGTAAAGCATAACTATTACCACCCTGTCGTAGAGTATATCGTTGACGGCAAAAGCTATACCCAAACTGCACCTTTTCGGACTTTGCGGAAAACGAAATATGCGATAGATTCAAAAATGGGAATTTGTTACAACCCGAAAAATCCCGAAGAAATGCGGTTTGTCGGGCATCCGTTTCCGCTGCCGTTGGGATTGATATTTCTTTTCATCGGCGCTGTTCTGATTTTCTGCTATTTTCTTTAAGAGCACAGAGTTTATTGTGTTGGAAAATCTTCGCTATATTATTCGGAAACGCAAGCATTAACCGAAAGAAACTGTTAGGAGGCATAATTATGTCAAACGAGGTAAGATTTTGTGAAAACTGCGGCAAGCAGATTATAATGGGCTCGAGGTTCTGCGGGCATTGCGGATATGACCTTGGCGTTGCACAACAGCCGCAGGTGCAGCAAGTTCAGCAGGTGCAGCAAGTTCAGCAGTATCCGCAGGTGCAGCAAGTTCAGCAGTATCCGCAAGTGCAGCAAGTTCCGCAAGCACAGAGATCAAGGCAGCGGCGCAGTAAAAAGCCGTTGGTCATTCCAATTACATCTGTTGTTCTGGTGGCAAGTCTTGCGATAACAGGATTTTGGTATCCCGGCTTCATCAGAAATATGTTTACGGGCGGCAAATCTGACGACAAACCCGTAACAATGATAGAAGCAAAGGCAGCGTCTGCGAAAATTCCTGCTGATACAAACGGAAAAGGAACGACAGTCGGCAGCGTTGCGGAAAACGGGTTTTCGATTCATGTTGCAGACGGCGCATTTTCACAGGACGGTATACTGACAGTAACTCCTTTCGATGAGAAAAAGTTCGCCAAAATTGAGAACAAATCCGCCTATGAGTTTCTTTCCACTCCAGTAGAAGTAAAATGCGACGCATATTCGGGCGGATTTTTTGCGGAAGATGTAGTTTACACCGTTCCTATGCCAAAAGATGCGGATGATTTGGGCAGGTATGTGTTCGGATATTTTGAAGAAGAAACGGGCGAGGTGCGCTATCTGGAGCCTGACAGCTATGACCTCGAAAACGGCACGATGTCTGTTGTGCTTCCGCATTTCTCAAGTTGGTTCGGCGCGAAGCTTACAAAGGAACAGGAAAAGGAGCTGTTTCTGGAAAAGTACAGTATGCAGCTTGCAATCGAGGAGTCGGAGCAAAAACGCGCGGCTGCCGAGCTGGAGCCTTATGTTCAGGCGAAAGTTAAGGCGCTTGGACTGACTGAACAAGCTACCGCTGACCTTGTTCAGTCAACACTAAATTATATGAGCGGCTGTTTTAAGGACGCAGAAGGCAATAAAATTGATTGGAAAGAAACGGCAGGCAAGGGCATCACCTCTGTTGCAAGAGGAGTGTACGAAAAAGATCCCGAAACCATTCAAAGCGGTCTGGAGGACACGCTCAACGGCGCGCTGATGCACGCGTGGGAAGAGAACAAATTCAACGACAAAATCGATAAGGTGCTGGGTTCGGAATTTGCGGGGGCAGGAGTTAATACGCTTCTTTCCAACTCGAACGGAATTGCCCGAATGGCAGGAAGATTGATAGAGGGCGATTATGAGGGAGCGGCAGAGGAACTTGGCGGCGTAATGCAGAATGTTCATCCGTCGGTGGAATTTTGCACCAAGGGTGCGACATTGCTGGTTTCTCTTGGAAATACCGCCATGGTCAACTGGAAATCAAATATGATAGACGAGATGTATAATATCTACAAACACGGTGCGACCGGTTTATTCGGAATTGAGGTACAACCCCAGAACAAAGAATCGTTCCTTAAGTACTTTAACAACGAATATGGCGGAATATCCGCTTACAGGTGCGTTTCCCGTTTTTACAATCTTGACAAAATCGCGGAGATATGCGAGAGATACGGCTGGGAAGAAAAGACTTACAACGAATTGTCCGAAGAAAAGAAAGCAATATTTAATAAGCGCGCTCAAGACTCGCTTATGGAATACTTTGAACTTCGCGCAAAGCAGGAGAAGCGCGCGGAAGAAATAAAAGAGCTCGAGAGCAGGAATATTGACTCAATGCTCAATCCGTACTATGGCGCACTTAATTCCAGATATTACAGGGAATTTTTCGGGGAGGAGTCCGAAAGCGATTACAGCATGACCAATAGGCTTGAGCGTCTTGTCAATGTAAAAAGATTCATCTCGCAGTACATCGACATGAATAGGCTTGAATGGCTTTCTAAAGACCCCGAATGCACTAATATGGGTGATCTTCTGAATAAATGGATAATGCTTGCTTCCAAAAACAAGAAGAGCGTTGCTATCGATGAATTCATCAAATACCTTAAAGAAATAGATTTGCTGAGAAAGGAATTTGATACCGATAATTCGAGCAATACATCATCATCTACCTCTACATCATCATCTTCTTCGGTTGAATCAAGCGATATATCGGAACCCGACGTTGAGCCGATGTTTGAAGGCGGTATTGACGCGTTTATGGGAGAATGGTATGACGCGGACGGAAAGCGGACTATTTTATACAGAGAAGGCGACAATGTAATCGTGAAACAACCCGATTTGGCGTGGTACGGCGGTGACGTCTGCTGCACGGAGTATACGGCTGAACTGGACGAGAGCACAGCAACGCTCACTCTTAAAGGCATCACAACGTGGGTTAGCAGCTCGCTGGATTCCGACGAACGGCAGCTTGAGATGGACGCGACAAGCTCCAAAATGTCTTTAACCGCAACGGAGTTCTATGATGGAGGAATTATGGCTGTCAATTCTTCGGGAAAGACTTTGACAAGATAGGACAGGTGCGTGAAAATGCCGTCCTGCTCCTTGTATTAACGAGCGTGCCTTTGCAAACCGCGCCAAAGCAGCGGTAAACCGTAAAGTTCGGTTCAGACAGAGCAAAGCGCTCCCGAAGTCGCCGAAAACTTTGATACCACAACCGTTGAGGGCTATCTGAATACATTCGGATTTACAACAGAAGATGTGGAATGCTATGCCTTTACCCATGTTGACGCCTTAAGCCATGACGCATCGGGGAATGTCACTTCAGTCGGTGTTTTCACATACGATTATTTGGGGACTGATATTTATACTTGGCTTGAAAAATTTCTTAAAGATTTGGAAGCCGTATCCGATGACGGTGTTGTGAAAAATTCCGGCAAGCTGCAGTCCGGCAACGAACAGTGGACGGAAGAGTTTGTGACCAATAAGGAAAACGGGTGGGATGAAGATAAAAATAGAATGATTCTTGACGGCGAATATTTGTATAAAGGCAAGAAAGTCGGAATTTATCTGGAGTGTTATACCTTTGTCGCAAGCAGCTCCAATCAGGGAGATTCAAAGCCTTCTATCGTAAGGGTCTGAAAAAGAAACTGTGTAAACGCGAATAATCCCGAAAAACGTAACAATACTAAATACGCAGCCAAACAGGGCAACGCTGGGGAGCGACCCGACGCCGCTGTCATCATGTGTGAAAGCTTGCCCAGTTCAACAGCAATTATCAGAACCACAACTGCTGCTACTGCCAAAGGATTTTCTCTTTATCCGTTGCTTTTTCTTTTTTCATAAAAATACTCCCCGACTATGCAATATACTATATTTGCATAGTCGGGGAGAGATGTCAACAATATATGTTATGAGAACGCAGTTCTCATAGAGTCGGTGTTATCCGACGCCGCAAAGCAGAGGTCCTTATAATATTCACTAAAGCTTTTGGATTATTCTGTGTATTATCCGATAATTCAGGCTTTATATGTGTAATAAACCTTTTCGCCGAAGGAGTCCTCGATAATGAGAGTATCTCCCTCTATGGTGTAATTGGTTTCCATAAGAATGCTTCCGTCCTCATACATTGTAAGCTTCTGACCGTCGGTTTCGTAGGTGAAAACCCAGAATGGCTCACTGTTTCCATCAACAAGGTATTCGCCTGTTTTATCCTCTCTGAAAACGTAGGTGTAGCCCATTTCATGGTACCAGGAGCCTACGAGGGTGCGAGCGACGGCGGGAGCTTCCGTTTTGGTAGTGTTTCCTGAGGCGGTATTTTCTGCATTTGTGTTTCCGGATGAGTTGCAGCCAGCAACGGATAATACCATTACTGAGACAAGGGTGGCAATAATTGCTTTTTTCATAATAGGTACCTCAAAAAAAATCTGATATTATAAATGTTCCTTTTCACCCAGGGATTTACGGTCTTTTTGCCCCGCAGCTTTCGCAGAAATTGCCGAAATTCTGAGTGCCGCAGTAGGAACAGCTCCAGCTCTGCGGAACGCTTTCCTGCGTCGGGGTGGAATTGCTCTGCGGGTTGGCGTTTTGTAACACTTCTAACATCATATTATCCTTAGCGATTTGCTTTGCGAAGGTCAGCGTACTCTCGTCCGATACCGGACCTCCGCAATGGTTGCAGGTAAGGGTGCCGAAGTTTGGGAGACGGCAGGCTTGGCAGACCCAACTGGTAGACTTGATGACCTCAACCATGAGCTCCTCTTCATGGGTTTTGGGAGCAGAGGGGTCAAAAGCCGCAAAATCGTTTTGTCCGTAAGACTTACGCTGCCCTCCGATCAGAATATCGTATAGAGTGTGCATCTGCTCCTCATACTGGCGGTAAAGGTTGGTGTAGGGGCTGTCGGGGCGATTGCCGCTGCTTAGTTCCAGCTCGATCTTGTCGAACCACGGAGAGTCCACCAGAATTGTGACATTAAACTCGTAGTCGTACTCATAGCGGCGTGGGTTGTAGCTTTTGCTCTTGCCCTCATCGTCCTTATAATAGATTTCGGTTTTGTTTTCGCGAATATCGGTGTCAACCCCTGTGACCTGGGAAAAGGAGATCAGGTCGGGGTTTTCGTCCCGCCAGTTGGTGGCAGTGGTAACAATAAACTTCGCACCTGCCCTATCCACATACACCTTTCTAAATCTACCGAAGGTAACGTCAGGGTGGAAATCTGCCAAACGGCGCTCGTTTTCCTCGCGGTAGGCAAGCTGCTGCTTAATTTCCTCCACGGTGGAATTGCGGCGGTCGCTGAAAAAGGGTGAGAGCTTCCGTGCGCAATTCTTGCAGAGATTGCCGTCCTCTAATTTGCGGTTGCCGAGCAGTCCGATCTTTTC
>CAMEQX010000005.1 GCA_945933905.1 uncultured Clostridia bacterium | reverse complement strand
ATGTGCTTGTTGAGATTATGTCCGAGAAGCCTATTTCGCGCATTTCCGTTTCGGAAATCTGCGAAAGCGCAAGGATAAACCGAAAAACCTTTTACCGTCACTACCGCACTGTCGGCGATGTTCTCGAGGAGCTTGAAAACGAGTTTTTAACGGAGTTTTCCGAGCGGCTTCAAAGCGGGAGCTTGCTGAATATCGGCGCGGTTGTGCGCGGCGTGAGCGATACCGTGAAGCTTCACCGTGATTTTTTCGCGCGGCTTATGCGGCATAACCCCGAGATTTTCACAAGCGGCAGAATGAAGCTTGCTTTGCGCAGGACGATTTCAGCCGCTTTGCGAAATATGGGCGCGGGAAACAACGACCGCGAGCTGAACGCAATCTCGGAGTTTATCGTTTCGGGAGTGCTTTCGGTTTATGCGTCGTGGTTTCGGGACGGCTGCCGCGAGGATATAGACGTTCTTGCGGAAATTTCCGTCAAAACCGCCGTAAAGGGCTTGTCGGCGTTTGTTCCCGAGAGAAAGCTCTTGGCGGAGAAGTAAAGAAGTGATTTTGTGAAAGAGAATAAATTTTTCACGGTGAACAATATGGTGTTCATCGCGCTTTTTGCGGCAATAATCTGCATAATGGCGCCGTTTTCGATAAGCGTCGGCGTTATCCCGATTTCCCTCGGAACTTTCGCGATTTATCTCGCGGGCGGCTTCCTCGGGGGCAAAAAGGGCGCGGCGGCGGTTTGCGTTTACATTATGCTGGGCGCGGTCGGTCTGCCCGTGTTCACGGGATTTTCGGGCGGCTTCGCAAAGCTGCTCGGCGTTACGGGCGGCTACATAATCGGCTTTATACCGCTGGTTATATTAACGGGAATTTTTGCCGAGCGTAATAAAAAGCTGATGCCCGTGGGAATGGTTTTGGGAACGCTTGCGTGCTATATTTTCGGCACGGCTTGGTTTATGATTTCAACGAAAAGCGAGCTTGTCCCCGCGCTTATGAGCTGCGTTGTGCCGTTTCTTATCGGCGACGCGATAAAGATTGCTGCGGCAACGGCGATTTGTATTCCGCTCAAATCAAGGGTGGACAAAATTTTGGCATATAAAAGGAAAAATCAATGAACTCTGCGCTGATTACAGCATTTCAGGCTTGTGTAATGCTGATTTTGCTGTTTTTCGGGTATTTTTTGTACAAGAAAGATTTTCTTGACGAAAACTCGTCAAAACGGCTCTCAAACATCACGATTTCCATAATCAGCCCGATTGTCATTTTCAACGCTTATCAGACAGATTTTAACCCCGAGCTGCTCAAAGGACTTTTGACGGCGCTTGCGCTTGCGTTTGCGTCACAGGCGTTGTCCGTGCTTGCAGCTCGTCTTATTGTGCGAAAAACGCACAAGGATTTCGAGGTTGAGCGCTTTGCAATCGGTTATTCAAACTGTGCGTTTATGGGAATTCCGCTTGCCGAGGCGACCTACGGCTCGGAGGGCGTTTTTTACCTCACCGCGTACATCACCGCGTTCAATGTTTTTATGTGGACGCACGGCGTTGTGATGATGAGCGGGAAAAAGCTCTCGGGAAAAGGTCTTGTGAAAATCGTGCTTTCACCCGCGATGCTGAGTATAATTCTCGGGCTTGTGTGCTTTTTCACGGGATTTCGCGTTCCCGAAATCATACAGCAGCCGCTCAATTACCTCGGCGCGCTGAACACGCCGCTTGCGATGGTTGTTTCGGGCGCGACGATTGCTATGGCGGGAATAAAAAGCTGCTTCACGAAAAAGCGCGTGTACTTTTTGCAGGCATTCCGCTTGCTGCTTTTGCCCGCGGTGATTGCAACGGGCTACGCTGTTGCGCGGCATTTCGGCGCAAATGCAACCGCTGTCGGTCCAATTCTCGTGGCAGCGGCAGCTCCGACTGCTTCGGCTGCGATTATGTTCTCGCATAAATTCGGGAAAAACGCCGAATACGCGTCAAATCACTTTGCGGTATCAACTATTTTGAGTATGGCGACAATGCCGCTTATTCTCGCGTTTTATGAGCTGATGTGCGGGTGGATTTCGTGAAAATGTACAAAAAAATCATTTGCAGTTTGTACACTATAATTGTTGCAAAATTCCAAAAAAAATGGTATAATTTATATGTTACAAAACGACAAGATAGTATTTAGGCTATAAAGCCTGCATACTTCTTAATATATTTTCCCCAATTATTTTCAGCCGATAAACTGTTTTCCCCAAACAGTCGGCAACCTTAATTTGATTTAACCGCAGACACCCCCTTGTCTGCGGGATTTTTTTATGTTTTTGTGAAATTTCGCAAAATTTTCACTCAAAACACTTGACTTTTGAAAAAATAGTTGTATAATATAGTTAGCACTCGTAGAGCTGGAGTGCTAAACAGGCATTGCAAACCGTCTGAAATAACCGATTGCGGTGTCGGTTCAATTTTTTAGGAGATGATTTAAATGGCAGAGAAAAAGGAATTTAAAGCGGAGTCCAAACGTTTGCTGGAGATGATGATAAACTCCATTTATACGCATAAGGAAATCTTTTTGCGCGAGCTTATTTCAAACGCTTCGGACGCGATGGATAAGCTGTATTTCAAGTCAATGGAGGAAAATCTCGGACTTACCCGCACGGATATGAGCATTACCCTTGCCGTTGACAAGGACGCGCGCACGCTTACAATCACCGATAACGGTATCGGTATGACCAAGGACGAGCTTGAAAACAACCTCGGCACAATCGCGCAGAGCGGCTCTTTCGAGTTCAAGCGCGACAATGAAAAAACCGAGGACGTTGACGTTATCGGACAGTTTGGCGTGGGCTTTTATTCCGCGTTTATGGTTGCCAAGAGAGTTACCGTAATCTCGAAGGCTTACGGCTCGGACAAGGCTTATCTGTGGCAGAGCGACGGCGCCGAGGGCTATTCAATCGAGGACGCCGAAAAGGACGCAAACGGCACGGTTATCACCCTTGAAATCAAGGACAACGCCGACGAGGAGAACTATGACGAGTTCCTCACACCCTATAAAATCAAGGAGCTTGTCAAGAAATATTCCGACTATATCCGCTATCCTATTAAAATGGACGTCGAGCACGAAAAGCTCAAGGAAGGCACCGGCGTTGACGGAAAAGAGCCCGAGTATGAAAAGGAAACCGTCACCGAAACGCTCAATTCAATGGTTCCGATTTGGAAAAAGTCTAAGAGCGAGTTGAAGGACGAGGACTATAATCAGTTCTACAAGGATAAATTCTACGATTACACCGACCCGCTCGTTCACATTCACACAAAAACCGAGGGTACGGCAACCTATTCCGCGCTGCTTTACATTCCGCAAAACGCGCCCTACGACTACTACTCCAAGAACTACGAAAAGGGCTTGCAGCTCTATTCAAGCGGCGTTATGATTATGGAGAAATGCTCGGATTTGCTGCCCGATTACTTCAGCTTTGTGAAAGGTCTTGTCGATAGTGAGGATTTGTCGCTGAATATCTCGCGCGAAATGCTCCAGCACGACAGACAGCTCAAAATTATCGCAAAGAGTATCGAGAAATCGATTAAGAACGAGCTGAAAAAGCTGCTCAAAAACGAGCGCGAGAAGTACGAGAAGTTCTTTGAAACGTTCGGTTCGCAGATTAAGTACGGCATTTACGAGGCTTACGGAATGAACAAGGACGAGCTTCAGGATTTGCTGTTGTTCAAGACATCAAACGGCGGGACAACCACGCTCGAGGAGTACGTTTCGCGTATGAAAGAGGAGCAGAAGTTCATCTATTTCGCAAGCGGAAGCAGCGTTACCCGTATCGAGAGCCTTCCGCAGACCGAACAGGTTCGCGACAAGGGCTATGAAATCCTGTACTTGACCGACCACGTTGACGAGTTCTGCTTGCAGATGATGCACGACTTTGACGGGAAGGAGTACAAGTCGGTTTCCGCGGACGATTTGGGGCTTGATACACCCGAGGAGAAGGAGGAAATCAAGAAGGCTGAGGAGGACAACAAGTCGCTGTTTGAGTTTATGACGGAGAAGCTCGGCGGGAAGGTTAAGGCGGTGAAGCTGTCGCAGCGTTTGAAGAGCCACCCTGTGTGCATAACAAGCGAGGGAATGTTGTCGGTTGAGATGGAGAAGGTGCTGTCGGCGATGCCTAACGGCGAGGGAGCAAAGGCGGAGAAAATTCTTGAAATCAATCCTAACCACAAGATTTTCGGGAAACTGAAAGAGCTGTACGAGAGCGATAAGGATAAGGCGGCGGATTATGCGGATATTTTGTATAATCAGGCGCTGCTGATTGAGGGAATGCCGATTGAGAATCCTGTTGAGTTCTCGAATAAGGTGTGTGAGCTGCTGGCGAAGTAAGGCGGGAAATCTTGCAGAGCGCGTTTCGAGCAACGCGTAGCGTACAAAAGTCTTTTTGGAGGTCCAGGAACCTTTTTCTTCAGAAAAAGGTTCCTGGTCGCCGAAGGCACTGGAGCGCGTAGCGCGACCACTCGCGGCGAAGCCGCGCAAACGCGTTCAAAAGCGCTAAAGGGGTTTGGGAAGAAACGCCTTTAGCGTTTCTAGAAACAAAGAGTTTTCCCCCAAGCATTTTTGGCGGCTCGAAGCCGACAAAAATGCAAGAAGTTCGCAGATAGTAAGTTTTATTTCGTAAAACAAAAAAGCAGGCTCGTAAAGAACCTGCTTTTGTTTTACTTTGTTTTGTTGACAATTAGTCAGCAGAATAAGGAATAAGGGCAACCTGTCTCGCTCTCTTGATAGCCTTGGTGAGCTCTCTCTGATGATAAGCGCAGCAGCCGGTAACTCTGCAGGGCAGAATCTTGGAGCGCTCGGTCATAAACTTCTTGAGCTTGTTGATGTCCTTATAGTCAATGAACTCTGTTCTGTCAGCGCAAAACTGGCAAACCTTTTTGCGACTGCGCTTAGCAGCGTGAACAGGTCTTTCGGTCTTTTCAGCCATAGTCGTAACCTCCTGTATAGATTTGAATAGAACACAATATCTCAGAACGGATAATCGTCACTGTCGGCAGAGGAGAAATCTGCGGCGGGCGCGCTGTTTTCGGACGGCGCGGAAGCGGGGCGTGAGCTGGATTCGGGAGGGGGCGTGCCATAGCCGGGGTCGCCGCTTGAATAGTAGCTTCCCGAGCCGCCGTTTCCTGTTTTTTCACCCGTAAAGCAAACCTGCTCTGCAACAATTTCAGTAACATTTACGTTAATGCCGTCTTTGTTGGTGTATTGACGCGTCTGGAGCTCACCTTCAACTAAAACCATATTTCCCTTTTTGAAGAAACGGGAAACGAATTCGCCGGTTTGACGCCAGGCAACAATGTTGAAGAAATCAGCTTTTCTTTCTTCGCCCTTTGTCTGAAATCTTCTGTCAACCGCAATGCTGAAAGTGCACACACTAACACCCGAAGGAGTGGTTTTAAGCTCGGGGTCACGCGTAAGTCTGCCCATTAAAATAACTCTGTTAAAAGCCATAAATTACACCTCCGCCAAATGTCGATTACTTTCTGAGAACAACCATTGAGCGAAGAACGCCGTCAGTAATGCTGATAACGCGCTCAAGCTCTGCGGGGAAATCGGGCTTGCTCTCGAAATTATAAAGAACATAGTAGCCCTCGTTCTCGTAGTTGATTTCGTAAGCGAGCTTTCTCTTGCCCCACTCGTCAACTCCCTCGAGAGTTCCGTTATTCTTGATAAGATCGGAGAACTTGCTGATGAGAGCCTTAATCTGCTCCTCATCGTTGGTCTTTACAGAAAGAACAACCATTGCCTCGTACTTTGCATCAAGCTTTGCCATTTATTTGCACCTCCTTATGGATATATATCCCGCGTCCCTTTAACGCGAGAAAGGGGTTATTCGCTTTCGGCGATTAACTTTATTATTATAGCAGATTTTTTTCGGCTTGTCAAGGGGGTTTCGAGAATTTTTGGGAATTTTTTTCTCTTTGGGGATTTTGGTGAACGAAAAGCCGCTTGCTTGAACGCACGGAAATATTTTCGGAAATTCTGCTTCTTCTGATACTTGCTCTGAGTGGGCGGCGCGGGCGATTTTTCGGGCATCGAACCCGAAAAATCGCTTGGGTTCAGCCTCCTGCTTTTACCTTGGAACTTACTCTGATTTATACGCGCTCTCGGGCGATTTCGGCGGCATCGAACCGCCGAAATCGCTGCATTTTTGTAAAACTTCGTTTTACAAAAATGCTTGGGGGAAAACTCTTGTTTTCCCCCAAACCCCTTTAGCGCTTTTTTGGCGTATTTCGCGTCGCTTCGCTCCGCGTTTTTGACGCTTCGCTCCAGTAGCGCGGCTTCGCCGCGAGTGCCTCCGGCGGCTTAGAACCTTTTTCTGAAGAAAAAGGTTAAGGAAACCGAAGGTTTCACTAGAATTCCAAAAAGACTTTTGTACGCTTCGCGCCCCACGGACGCAAAATGCGATTAATCGTTCGGCTCAATCTTCCAGATATCCTTCGCGTACCCCTCAATCGTTCTATCCGAGCTGAATTTCCCCGCATAGCACATATTTATCATCGACTTCTTGATAAACTCATCGTGGTTGAACTTGTAGTCAGCGTTCGCCTTAAGCTTCGCCTGAACGTAATTCTCAAGGTCGCCGAGAAGATAATAGTGGTCGGGCTTATGCCACGAAGCCCCGTCCAGCAGCGAGTAATACAGCTCCCTGAAAGACCCGTTTCCGCCGTCCGAGAACGTCCCGTCAATCAGCGTATTCAGCACCCTTGCAATTTTCGTGTTTTCCGCGTAAATCTTTCTCGGGTCATAATTCGGCATAATCTGCGCCAAATCCTCAACTCTCGCGCCGAAGATATAGTTGTTTTCCTCGCCCGCTTCCTGCGCGATTTCAACATTCGCGCCGTCATAAGTACCGAGCGTCATTGTGCCGTTGAGCATAAATTTCATATTACCGGTACCCGAAGCCTCTGTTCCCGCCGTAGAAATCTGCTCGGAAATATCCGCGGCAACAACCAGCTTTTCCGCGTAAGCTACATTATAATTCTGCACGAAAACAACCTTAATTGCGCCGTTAATCGACAAATCGTTGTTGACAAGATTTGCGATTTCGTTGATAAACTTGATGATTGCCTTTGCTCTCGCGTAGCCGGGCGCGGATTTTGCACCGAAGATAAAGGTTGTGGGCGCGAAATTCTCCTTGGCAATCGAACCGTCCTTCAAGCCGAAGTAAATGTAAAGTATCGAAAACGCGTTCAAAAGCTGGCGCTTGTACTCGTGCAGACGCTTGATTTGAATATCGAACAGGCTGTCCGCGTCGATGTTTTCGCCCTCGTGAACGGCGATGTATTCCGCAAGTGCCGCCTTGTTTTCGCTCTTTATCGCGCTGAAGCGGTCGCGGATTGCCTTGTCATCGCAGAACGGGCGCAGATTTTTGAGCTGCGCGAGGTCGGTGAGCCAGCTTTCGTTTCCGAGAAGCTCGGTTATCATCGAAGCGAGCTTCGGGTTGCACAAAGCAAGCCAGCGGCGCGGAGTTATGCCGTTTGTTTCGTTGAGGAAGCGCTCGGGGAACATCTCGTACCAATCCGAGAGCGCGTCGTTCTTGAGGATTTCGGTGTGGATTTCGGCAACGCCGTTGACGTGTGACGAGCAGTAAATCGCCATTCTCGCCATATGTACCATACCATTTGATACAATCTGCATTGTCTCGATTTTCTCGCGGGAAATCCCCTTGCGGTACATATCGGAGATAAACACCTCGTTTATGCGCAGAATAATCGCGTAAACCTCGGGCACAAGCTCCTCGACGATATCGCTCGACCACTTTTCGAGAGCTTCCGCCATAATCGTGTGGTTTGTGTAGTTGAACGTTTTCTTGGCGATTTCAAGCGCTTCTTCAAACTCACAGCCGCGCCCGAGAAGGTTGCGGATAAGCTCGGGGATTGCGATAACGGGGTGCGTGTCGTTGAGCTGAATTGCGTTATACTCCGCGAAATTGGAAAGCGGTCTGCCCGCCTCAAGATGCTTTCTGATTAAATCCTCAACGGAAGCCGCGCTGAAGAAATACTCCTGTTTCAAGCGCAAAAGCTGTCCGCCGCGACCGTTATCGTTGGGATAAAGCGTCTTGGAGATATTTTCGGCTTCGATTTCGCCGCGTGCCGCTCCGAAATAATCCTGTTTGTTGAACGCGTCAAAATCAAACGCGTTTATCGGCTCACACTGCCACAATCTTAATGTACAAGCGTAGTCGTTGCGATAGCCAAAGATAGGCATATCATAAGGCACCGCCTTCACATCTCCGCCCGCAAAATGAACGATAACCGCTTCGTCCTCAACGCGCCTGCTCCACGGGTCGCCCTGAGCGGTCCAGTCGTCTGCGTATTCGCGCTGGAAGCCGTCCTCGATTGTCTGCTTGAACAGACCGTATTTATAGCGAATTCCGTAGCCCGTGAGCGGGAGCTTCAGCGTAGCCGCGCTGTCGAGGAAGCAGGCTGCAAGCCTTCCAAGACCGCCGTTTCCGAGAGCGGCGTCCTCTATTTCCTCAAGCTCCGAAAGCGAGCCGCCCGCTTCCTTGAGCAGCTCCTCGGCATAGTCGGAAAGACCGAGACATAAGATGTTGTTATAAACCGCGCGCCCTACGAGGAATTCCATTGAAAGATATCCCGCGCGTCTGCCGTCGGGCGCGGAGCAGTTCATCATCGGGACAGCCTGCCGCATAATTGCCTTTCCGAGCGCGTTGTGAAGCTGCGCGGGGGTGCAGCGCTTGCCTTCGATGCGGGTATCGCGCAAAATGTCCTCAAAATCGTTTTTCAGCAAAGTTTTGTCAATCATATCTTTTCTCCTTACCAGTCTGACGATAAACCGCCATCTGCGTCGTCAACACCATAACGGCAGGCACAAAGCCTAGCCGTTATGATGTTTCCTAGCATCTGACGATTTCTCGCCAGACTTACAACGGTATTTTTTATAAAAATTTTATACTTCTACTTATTTTACCATATTATCCCGATAAAATCAAGCGGGAGCGCCAAAAAAACTTGTAATAAAAGGAAATTTTACGTCAAAGTTTAACAAAAATGATTATTTTTGGTTAAATTGCACATAAGCGCGTGTTGAATTTCTACACAGTAAAATGGCAAAATCTCCTTTGTCGGTGCTTGAAAAAAAAGAACAATTATGTTATAATTGTGTTAAGTAAGCGACTATGGGTATGGTGCGCCCTTTTTCAGAAACCGTCTGTATTTTTTGGGCGAAATTTCGCTCGGAGTAATATTTTGGCGGCATTTCTCGGAAAACGCCGTTTCGTATCGGGTTCGTCGCTTAAAAAGGGAACCTTTTATTTCACTCGGAAAACGGGATTTTTCGCGGATTTCGGGAGCTTTGGGGGTTGCCAAAGAATATTTTTGCGGAAACGGAGGTTTTCAGGTGAATAAATTCTCTTATGTCGCCACCGACGTCAATGGTAAAACCACACGCGGTAATGAGATGGCGGAGGATTTCAGGGATCTTCAGCAAAAGCTCAGGGAGAAAAATCTTTACGTTACAAGCTATCGTGACCTCGGCTCAGGTGCGGTTGACGTAAAGTACAAGTTCAAGACCAAGGAGGTTTCCTTCATCAGCCGTCAGCTCGGCTCGATGACTTCTGCGGGTCTTTCGCTTGTCAGAGCGCTCTACATCCTTCAGGAACAGCAGGAAAACAAAAAGGCAAAGGCGGTTCTCCTCGATATCTACGAGGAAGTCCAGAAAGGTAAATCTTTCTCGGACGTTTTGAAATCGAAGCCGGGCGTTTTCCCCGAGATGTTCGTCAGCCTTGTGCCTGCGGGCTAAGCTTCGGGTAGTCTCGACCAGATGCTCAACCGTCTGTCCGACCACTACGCGAACTCAAACAAAACGGCAAACAAAGCAAAGAGTGCGATGATTTACCCGATGATTTTGCTTGTATTGCTGCTTGCGGTTATCATACTCCTGTTTACGTCGGTTTTGCCCACATTTGCGGGTATGATGGACGAAAAGGATATGACTCCCCTCTCCAAGGCACTTATGGCATTCTCCGACTCGCTGATTAATCAGTGGTATGTCTACATATTGGTAATTGTTGCAATTGTTGTTACAATTTTCATTATGAGAAAGACGCCGGCGACGCGACTGAAAATGGACGAACTCCTGCTGAAAATGCCAAAGGTAGGAAAGCTCATCGCAACGATGTACACCGGTACGTTTTCGAGAAATATGGCAAACCTCTACGGCGCGGGCTTGCAGATGGTTGAGTGTATCGAAAAGTCCATCGCTGCGGTTAACAATATGTACGTTCACGAGAAGTTCAAGGAAGTCGTAAGAGACATCAAGCTCGGTGAAAGTATGTCAAAGGCAATCGAAAAAACCGGCATTTTCGAGGGAATGTTCACGTCGATTATCTACGTCGGCGAGGAATCCGGTACTCTCGACACAATTCTTAACAAGAGCGCGGACTACTACGATGAAGAAGCAGATTCCGCGGTAACAAAGCTCGTAGGACTTATGGAGCCTGTTATGATTATCCTTATGGGTATCGCAATCGGTCTGTTCCTTGCGGGTATGTTCCCGATGCTCTACGGCGGAATGACAAAGGTTGGTTCGTAATAATCCGAAAACGGAATGTTACTATTAAAAATAAGTATGAGGTGAAGATATGCTTTCAATAGATATTACAGATAGGCAGATAAAGCTCGTAAGAGGTATTCACAGCGGAAGCAAAATCAGAGTTCAGGACGCTGATATGCGCGAGCTGTCTATGGGAATGGTTTCCAACGGTTACATAACCGACGTTCCTATGGTTGCCGCAGAGCTCAACGACATCATCAAGCAGAAGGACATCAAGGAGAAGGAAGCGGTTGTTTCCATCACGTCCAGCGCGATTGTTTACAAGGAAATGCTCGTTGCAAAGCCCAAGAATATGAAAAATCCGGCTATCATCGAGGCGATGATTCAGTCGAATATGAACATTTCCAACGACTACAACATATCCTTTACTATCGCGGGTGAAACCGAGGACGAGGAAAAGAACAAGATGCTGAAGGTAATCGCGTCTGCGTGCCCGCAGCGTTTGGTTGACGGATATGTAAGACTGTTCTCCCACATCGGCTTGCAGCTGAAGGGCGTTTACATCTCCAACAACTCCGTTACGCGTCTTATCATCAACACTCCGAAGATGGCGGACAGAATGCCGATGCTTCTTATTCAGATTGATAAGAACTTCCTCAATATGAACTTGTATGAGGACAATCAGATTGTATTCTCCCGTTTCTTCAACGTTGACCCCAACGACTACGACAACGCCCCCGATTATGTTACCCGCGCGGTTTACGACAACCTGTTCAGAATGATGCAGTTCATCAAGAGCCGCAAGGGCGCAAAGCCGCTTCAGGAAATCCTGTTCTACGGCGAAATCGACAGCTTTATCGAAATCACAAACGCGATTTCCTCGTTCAACGTTCCGTCGAATATGCTGTCGCTGCCCTCGTCTGTTTCGACCACGGCGCAGTTTGACTTTGCGAAATTCGCGAACGCAATCGGCGCTCTCTATCGCAGAAACAAGGAACTCGAGCACATCAACCTCCTCGAAGCGACCTCCGCAAAGGGTTCTTCCGGAGCAAACACGTTCCTTTTGGCGCTCGCGGGAGTTGTTGCCGGCTCAATCGCGCTTGTTGCGGGAGCTTGCTTTGTTGTCAATATGATTAACAACGGCAAGAAGAACGAAATCAAGAGCATTCAAGCGAAAATCGACGACCCCGCTCTTCAGAACGATATGAAGATTGTTGACGAGCGCGAGAAAATGCTCAGCGGCTTCAATAGTTACAACAACACCGTAAACCAGACCGTAACGCTGTTCAACTATCAGCCGAAGGTTCAGACTTTCGTTTACAACAAGGCAACCGAACCTATCAATAAGATTCTTACCGAGAATGAAGAACTCAAGGTTACCAGTTTCTCAATCAACGGATATTCCGTAAAACTTTCGTTCAAGGGCCTTTCTCACGGCGATCCTTCCTCTGTTCCGTCAAGATACGCTGAGTATCTCTCGGAAAAGGTTCTCAACAAGTACGGTGAGTCCTACTTTAATAAGGTTATGTACTCCGGATTTTCGAAGGACAACATTACCGAGTGGAATACCTATGCATATCTGCAGAGCGAAGGCGAAACGTCCTTTGATACGGTATTCTCATTCGATATCACTATGGAAGTCCAGATGGGAAGCGATGAAGCAAACGCTAAACTTCCCGATTCGGAAAATAATAAGTAAGGGGAGGCTGGCGAATAATGAAACTTAGTAAACAAGAACGTATCGCAACGATCATTGTTCTTATTCTTGTAATCCTCGGTGTAGGTATTTTTGTATTTATCAAGCCCGCGATTGACGGACTTTCAAGCACTCAGAAGAATCTCGACAACAAGCAGGCGGAGTACAACGCCGATGTTGAGAAAGCGTCAAGAAAAACAACTCTCAGAACCCAAATTGAAGATGCCTATGCAGAAGGCGAGCACCTGGCGGATATGTTCTTCCCCGAACTCGCTTCCTATGAGGCTGATGAGGCTATGAGAAAATTCCTCGCGCAGTGCAAGGCGAATATCGTCGTTGAACAACTTTCGGTTGAAGAGCCGACAACTGCTTCTCTTTCGCCCTATTTCGGCGTAAGCAAGGATGTTGCATATGAGTTGAAGACCTATGCAACTCGTGGTGCAGAGGCTGATGAGGCAGAGGCAAAGCGTCTTGCTCGTCTTGCTGAACTGCAGGCTGCTCTCGGCAGCGCACAGACCATCGGCGCAAGCACGGTTTCTTTCTCGGTTACGGCAATTGACCGCGAAGAGTTGCTCAAGTTTGCCGACGAGGTAAACAACTACATCATCAAGGAAAACGGCAAGGATACCAGAAAGGCAATAATCCTCAACGGTATGGCGTTTAAGTGCCCCGAGATTGAGAAGGAATACACTTCCAAGGTTAATGAAATAAACAAGGAAGCAGAAAGAGTCGGCAAGGCTGCTCTCGAAAAGGAAACCGGTAAGAACCCCACAGAAATTACACCGGAAGTTAATCCCTCGGACAGCGAGCCCGAAATCAAAGAGGGCGACGTAAACGTTTCGGAGTGCCTTTATAAGGTCGATACTTCTATCACGTTCTACAGCATCGAGCGTATGCAGAACCCCAAGTCTCAGCTCGACAAGCAGGACGGCGTAACCGCTTAATTCTTGACAAAGGCTTATTATTGAGCAAAGGAGGAAATAATGGTACACTCAATGAGAAAGTACCTGAGCAATCGCGGAAGCGCATTGTTTATGGTCATAAGCACAATGACAGCGCTGATGATTACCTGTTTGGCGATGTACTTTTCGGTTGTGTCTATGAGATCAGCGGGATTTGCAGTGTTTAACCAGCAGCAGTCCTATCAGTCTGCGATATCTGTTGCAGATATGGTTCGTGAAGAAATTTCAGCTGTTTTCAATAACGCGGGCGTTTCTCTTGCTACCTTTGAAACAGACTATGCTGTCGGTGATACAATCATCACCACTGACGGAAACGGATTCAAGTCGCTCAATCCTAATGCAGCAAATATTGATGATCAATATCTTGGTGCTTATGATGTCACAATGAGTCGTCTTGAAAACGAAGTATATGATGGTGATGTATATTATACTGTTGATGTAGCCGTCACTGTGTCTGTATCAGGCGTAAAGGAAGTTTATCACCAGATTATAAACATTCCCAAGAAACCGGAGAACGATGGTACATCCCCCAATAAAGGTGATATTTTCGCCTCGACGGGTTACATTCCCAACGACTCGTTTATAAGCAAGGGACGTTTTTTCTCGGACGTTTACATAAGCAACGAAGATGCGGTAATGGGTGCGTTTGACGGAAACGAACTTCACTTCTTCCAGAGCATTTTCTGCGAAAACTCGCTCACGCTTCTTGACTACACAACGCCCCAGAACTATTCGTCAGACCCGATTATTCACGCTGTAAGATGCGACTACAACATCGGCAAGGGCAACCCGCTTGGATTTGCCGGCGGAAGTTATATTCTTGTCGGAAACGATATGCACGTTTCGAGAGGAATGAACATTTCAAGCGGAAGCGGAGATCTCGAGGTATATGTTGCGGGAGATTTGTATATTGAATCCTCCGCGTCAAACCTTAGCGGCAGCAAAGTGAAGTTCTATGTTGCGGGTGATGTCTATGTAAATTCTGTGGAAGGCACCTGCATTCCCGGCGTTCTTTACTGCAAGAAAATTCACGGTTTGAATCCGGGCACAAGTTACGGTTCGTACTATGAAGAAGGACTTAACTGGGAACTTGACAAGGAAAACAAGCACGGCGATGGCTCCAGACAAATGAGTCTGACATTCAAGGAAGCAATGCAACTGCTTGAAGACAAGACTCCCGAGAGTAAGTATAAACTCTGGAAACTTAATGAAGACACACTCTCCGATGATATCGGTAAAACCAACGCTGATGGCACCATCAGCGGCGGCAGACGCATTAACCTCAACTTCAAGAGCATCAACAATCAGAACGCTTACAAGCCTATTGAGATTAAATACGACTCGGATAAATACGGCAAAGGCTGCGTTCTTCAGGAGATCACCGTTGATAGAGGTGGATTGATGTGGGGCACTTGGGTAAGTGGCACCGAAGACGGAAAAATGCCGACGCTCATCATTGACACGGGTGATGACCCGACAAACACCTATGCAATTCGTCTTCAGGCAAACAATCAGTACACCACATCATATACAGACCCTGATACAAAAGAGAAGAAAGTAATTAACTATTTCTCGTGGAGACCCAAGCATCCAGACGGCACTTTGGCTACGTATCCGATTCAGGTGCTTGTAAAAGGAAACGGCTCGGTTGTTATCGACGTTCCCGACGGCGTGGTATATCAGGATTCTTCATTCTGCCATATCATGCACTATAACTGGTATATGCTGGGTGACAACAGCAGCGGTCTCGGATATGAGAACGGCGTTGCGTATTACAAGAACACCCAGGGTATTCAGGGCTCAATAAGCGACTATGTTCACTCGAACTGCGGTGATAGCTGCTACTGCAACTATACCGTAACTAAGGTTGATGAAGCGTGCGCGTACTGCGGCAATGAAGTTACTTATGATGTTAAGTGCAATTTGCACGAGGAGTACAACATCTGCCCGAAATGCGACGACGAATATTTCTCGGGAGATGAAGACCACCCGACAATTGACCCCCACGGAATCTGCAAGGACAGAGTTGAAAAGAAGAAGTGCATTGATTCTCTCAAGTTGATTGACAGCGCAAGCCGTCCCGTAAACAGAGATTCCAAGGGCAACATCGTTGTTCCTAACAGCAACATCTTCCTGATTTCCTGCTCAGAGAGTGCGGAATTCAGATTCGGCAGAACGATAGACGACGCGAGCGCAATTGACAAGAACTGCTTTATAGGCTTCATCTACGCGCCTTATATGTCCTACAAGGCAAACGGAAAGGACGCCGGTGAATACTATATGCACGTTGGCGGAATGGTTGTAGCAGACTATAAATTCCTGTCCCTCAACCGCTTCCTGGCGTGCTGGCCCACAGTATATCCTCCGGAGAATGTACTGGACGAATCAAGCCTGTCGACAAATCTCAATCCTGTTACCGAAAAGAGATACAGAGTCAGACTCAAGGCTATATACTAATTGGAGGTGCTTTAATTGATTAAAAGAATTTTCTCAAAGAAAAGCGGCTTCACATTGGTGGAAATACTTGTTGCATTTGCCATTTTCGCTATTATGGCGTCGGCAATAATGCAGATAATGATATTTGTATCCCGCGAAAAGTCCGACAACTCTAAGTTTATGGAAACGCTTGAGGCTCAGGAAGAACTGCTTGCTGCAAACGGCAAAGAGAAATACAAGGAAGAAGAAGGCAAGATAGTCCTGAACTTCAAGGATAAAACGCCAACCGAGATTATTTATGATATGAAGGCTGCAAACGGCGCAGAAGACGGAGTCGGTGACGGTCTTGCATACTATGTCACAAAAGAGTCAACCGATGGCAGCGTGATAGGCGGAGGCGGTTCCCCCGGAACTTCGGGAGGAGATGCCGGCGAGCAGGGTCAGATGAGCGCTGTTGACGCAAGAATAACAGGCTCAACAAAGTTTGATGTAATCAGAATTGAGGAGATCAAGAAGGCGGGCGATGAATACAAAGGCGAGGGCGTTTGCTATTATATGCAACTCTATGCCGGCGCTAACTCTTTGATGACCGAAGATGAGCAGAAGTATGCTCAGTTCAAATTGAACTTCTTCAATTCGGTTTCACACGACACAACAAAACAGTACACCGACGCTGACAAAAAAACGTACACCAGAGAGGTGTACGACGCGGCAAACATCGTTGACGCGGGCTACGTCAACTGCAGTTCTCTCGACGCAGTTGACTGGAGCAACTGCAAGTCTGTTGTCAAGGAGAAAAACATCGCTTCCGGCGACTCCACCAACAATCCGTATTATGTATCAAAAACAAGCGATAATACGCTGAGAATAAGTTCTCCGTATGTTAATGCAGGTAAGACCGAAAAATTCGACAGAAGAAGTTTCAGAATTTATGTTGTATTTGCTGAGGACCCCGGCCTGACGCTTGCTTCTTTTGGACGCAACGGAACATCAAACGGCACGTTCAATGCTTGCCCTATCTGGAAGGAAACCTATAACTCCGATGGAACCTGCAAGTACGAATCAACGGGCGAAAAAAGCAATTACATCTACGGCGCCTATATGTATAAGAGAAATTACTTGTAAGACGTCGGAGGTGAAATGCAATGAAAAAACTAAAACTGCTTCTGAAACGCAGAAGAAAGAACAGCGGTTTTACGCTGGTAGAAATGATTGTTTCCTGCGGTTTGCTTGGAATACTGGTTCTGGGCGTTACGATTTTTATTACGCCGGTTCTGAGGTCTGCCGCTTCAAACGAGAAAAATGTTCGCGCAACACTTCTTGCGGAAACGGTCAACAATTACATTTCAAGAAGCACAAGAAATGCGTTGTTTGTTCAGATATTCACAAACGCGGACAGAACCGAAGCAACAAAATCTGACGGCGTAATTGCAAAAGACGAAAACCTCTTGAAAATGCAGGAATACGTTGACAAGCGTCTTGATTCGGAAGGCAAAAAGGTGTTTGAGTTGAAGTGTATCTCGTTCTCCTGGGACGATGACCCACAGACTCTTGAGGAGAAGTTTATGCTGATGAATGAAACATTCATCAACCCATCCTCAACTGTTATTAACAGCGAGCCAATCCACGTTTTTGAGAATTGCTTCTATGACGGGCTTTACACGAAGTTTATTGTCGAGCA
>CAMEQX010000004.1 GCA_945933905.1 uncultured Clostridia bacterium | reverse complement strand
AGCCGCTTGCGCTGCAAATTGCCGTTCGTGAAATCAGCGCGTTTCTTCTCGAAAACGAAATGCAGATTTATCTCGTTGTGTTCGGGAAGGAGTCGTTTGAGCTGTCGGAAAAGCTGTTCAAATCGGTCGGCAGCTACATTGACGAGAATTATATCAGCGAAAAAATTCTTGACGAATACGGCTCGGAAAAGGTTTCTCGTCTTGAACCGCGGCGGTTTAAGGAAAAACTGAAATTCAAGGGGCAAATTCAGGCGGATTTTCGCGCGGAAATATGCGCTTCCTCGGCGATTCCGCAAAGCTCCGATGATTGGAATAATCGGCTGAAAAATCTGGACGCGGGCTTTTCCGAAACGCTTTTGCGGCTTATCGACCGCACGGGAAAGAAGGATTCCGAAATCTACAAGAAAGCAAATGTTGACCGAAAACTGTTCTCGAAAATTCGCAACAATATGGATTACAAGCCCTCAAAAACAACAGCGCTTGCGTTCGCTTTTGCGCTGGAATTGGATATTGATGAAACGCGGGATTTCATCGCTCGCGCGGGTTTTGCCCTCTCGCACAGCAGTAAATTTGATGTTATCGTGGAGTATTTTCTTGTCAACAAAAACTACGATATTTACGAACTGAACGAGGTGCTTTTCGCTTTTGACCAGCCGTTGATTGGCGCATAAAAATGTCGCATAGCGGGCGACCATTTTCCCTCCTGTTTGCGTTATAATGAAGTTACAAAAACAAAACAGGAGGTTTTCACAATGACTGAACTCGTATTTATTCTTGACCGCAGCGGCTCTATGGCGGGGCTTGAAGCGGACACAATCGGCGGCTTCAACTCTATGCTGGAAAAACAGCGCAGAGAGCCGGGTGATGCTGTTGTTTCAACAGTGCTGTTTGACAACGAGAATGAGGTTATCCACGACCGTGTTTCTATCGCAGACGTTCCGATGCTTACCGATAAGGAATACTATGTGCGTGGCTGTACAGCGCTTTTGGACGCGGTTGGCGGGGCAATCAACCACATCGGAAATGTGCACAAATACGCGCGCAAAGAGGACGTTCCCGAGCGCACACTTTTCATCATCACGACCGACGGTATGGAGAATGCAAGCCACCGTTACAACTACGAAAAAGTTCGCCAAATGATTGAGCGTCAGAAGGAAAAATACGGCTGGGAGTTTCTGTTTCTCGGCGCGAATATTGACGCTGCGGAAGAGGCGGGAAAATTCGGAATTGACGAGTCTATGGCTGCAAATTATCACTGCGATTCGGTTGGTACTGCGCTCAATTTTGAGGTTATCGGCAAGGCAATTTCAAGCGTAAGAGCGTGCAGCGCGCCGTTGTCAGCCGATTGGAAAAGAGAGATTGACGAGGATTTCAAGAAAAGAGGTGGCAGAAGATGATTGGTGCAATTCTTGGCGATATCATCGGCAGTCCGTATGAATTTGACCGCGGCAGCAAGAGCAAGGATTTTCCTCTTTTTTCAAAGTATTCCACGTTTACCGATGACACGGTGATGACAATTGCGGTTTGTCGGGCTTTTCTTGACGTGAAACCCGACGCAAGCGATGATGTGATACTGAAATCGGTTGAAGAAAATCTGCGGAAATTCGGCAAAATGTATCCGAACGCGGGCTACGGAGGAATGTTCCGAAAGTGGCTTCGCAATCCCGGTATGAAAGCGTACAACAGCTACGGAAACGGCTCTGCAATGCGTGTTTCCTCGGTGGCTTGGCTGTTTGACAACATCGAAGATGTGAGAAATGCGGCAAGGCTTTCTGCGCTGGTTACTCACAATCACACCGAGGGTATCAAAGGCGCGGAAGCCGTTGCAAGCGCGATTTTTCTTGCGAGAACCGGTCGCAGCAAGGCTGAAATCAAGGAGTACATCGAGCGGGAATTTAGCTACACGCTGAACCGCACCTGTGATGAAATCAGACCGAATTATCATCACACCGAATCCTGTATGGAAACTGTCCCTGAGGCTATCACGGCGTTTCTTGAGGGCGAAAACTTCGAGGACGTTATACGAAACGCGGTTTCTCTCGGCGGCGACTGCGATACGCTCACGGCGATTGCGGGGAGTATTGCTGAAGGTTTTTACGGAGTTCCCGATGAGCTGAAAGAGGAGTGCCGTAAACGTCTGCCGGAGCCGCTTATCGCGGTTTTGGACGAGTTTGAAAATCGCCGAAACAAGTGAATGAATTTGTGCAATTAAATAGAAAAAACAGCCCGAAACATTTTGGGCTGTTTTTCAAATTTCTTTTGATTTATTTGAAAAAATGGTATAATGGAAAAAGAATTGACGTGATTGAAGGGCTTCATCGATATTTCGGAAAACGTGTGATTTTTGGCTGAATGTGCTGATATGGTTGAGGGAATGAGCTGATGTTAACGCTCACGAGCATATTTTAATTCAGCCGCAGATAAAACGCTTTATCACCACGCGTCAAGATTTCGGTTTCCCCGTGAAATCAAGCACGGCCTTTTTCACTTCCTCGGAATGTCCCGTCATAAGATGACCGCCGGTTTCAAAGGAAATAAAGGTGGGGTTTTGAAATCTGCCGAGCGCGTTTTCCACGTCCTTATAGCTTGCGAGTTTGTCGTCCTTGGCGTGAAGAATAAGCGTGGGCACTTGCATTTCCTCGATTTTGTAATCGTCAAAATTTCTCGCCATATCGGGATTTGTCACGCCCGCGTCAAGAACAGCGCCGCCTTTTCTTTCGCTTATCGGGAGCATTCCGTAAATCGTTGACGGCTCCATTCCCATAATCGCTTTAAACAGCGGGCTTATCAAAAACATTGCGTAATCGTTGCACAAAAACTCGGGCGGGCCCGCGTATTCGGCGAATGTCTCGGGCTTTTCGGGAAACGGCATTGCTGAGCAGTACAAAATCAAGCCCTTTGTTCTTTCGGGGAAGTCAAGCGCAAAGCGGATTGCCACACTTCCGCCCGCTGATGTCGCGAGCAAATACACCTTCTCAATTCCCAGCTTGTCGAGCAATTCAGCATACGCGGCGGCTTGTTCTGCGGGAGTGCCTTTCCCCGAAATGTCGCTTCCGAGATAACCGAACCTTGACGGCGCAATAATTCTGAAATCCGAAGCAAAGTCCTTACAGGTATCAAAGGCTTGGTCGTAACCGCCGAAAATGCCGTGAACGGACAGAATTGCCTCGCCGTTTCCCTCGTCAACATAAGTCATTTTTCCATAGCTCAAATCGGCGGTTCTTGCGTTATATGACAAGAGCCGCTTTTCTCCCTCCTTGACGGCAATTCCGCATCTAATCGCTTGAACAAAAAGATAAACCGCAATCACAAAAAGCACGCCAAATAAAATAATCAACGCGAAATTCATCTTTTTTTCACCTCGTTTTCGATTAAATTTCCCCATTTTCTTTCATCTCCCGAAAACATTCTTCAAGATATCCGAAGCCGTTCATCATCTTTCCCGACAACCGAAAATACTGCTCAATCTCGCGCTCCGAGAAATCTCTGAACAGCGCCCGATGAACCTTTTCTTCGATATTTTTGCTGTTATCGATGATTTTTTTGCCCTTTTTCGTAATCCGAATACAAAGGCTCCGCGCGTCCTTTTCGGACTGCTCGAGCGCGATATATCCCGCGTTTTCAAGCGAAACGGCAAGCTTTTTTATGTTCTGACGAGTGCAGCCGAGCATCTTCGCCAGAGCCGACAAATCGGGTGGATTTTCAAACGCGTCCGCGACCACCAGCACCAACCATTGCTTGCAAGTGATGTCCTTCAGATACCTGTCCATAATCGCGTGAAGCAGGTTTTCCTGCACAAACACGCCCGAAAACAGCAGCTTTTTCTTCATAATAATATCGTTATTCATAAGCACTCTCCTCGTATAATGCGTAACTTGTTACACTTTTATTATAGCAACTTGTTACGCATTTGTCAAGGGCATTTCAAGAAAATAAAAAAATGTTTGCTAAACCGCTTGACAAATTCATTTCAATGTGATATAATATATCAAAAAGATATATCGCGTTGATATAAATTCTACGGGGGGAAACAAAATGAAGAGAGTTATCATCTATTATTCGCTCACCGAAAACACGAAAAACGCCGCCGAGAAATTAGCGGGGCTTCTGAACGCGGATTTGTGCAGAATTGAAACCGAAAAGCCTATGCCGGAGGATAGAAACAAGCAGATGATGGTTGGCGGAATGAAGGCAACCTTTGGAATGTGCCCCGCAATCAAGGGCGCTTTGCAAAACGTTTCGGAGTACGATGAAATCATCATCGGCACACCCGTTTGGGCGGGAAAAAACGCGCCCGCGGTCAACACGCTGCTGAAGAATAAGCAAATCAAGGAAAAGACAACAGCGGTCTTTACGCTAAGCGGCGGCGGAGATAACGACAGATGCGTGGCAAGACTTCGGAAAAAGCTCCCGAACCTGAAACACACGGCGGCGCTTGCCGACAAAAACCACAAAACCGCTCGCTTAAACGAAGAAAAGCTTTCCGCCTTTGCCAAGGAGATTGAAAATGGCTAAGGACAGAAAAATCGATATGGTCATACTCGGCTTGCTTTCTCACGAAAATCTTTCGGGATATGACATAAAAAAGCGCATCGATAACGCCTTGAGTTTCTTTTGGAAAGGCAGCTTCGGGAGCATTTATCCCTCGCTCAGCGCTATGGAAAAAGACGGTCTTATACGAAAAGCCGAAAATACCGAAAACAGCGGCAGCCGCGAGAAAATCTGTTATGCAATCACATCGGACGGGAAAAAAGCGCTCATCTCTTGGCTGGAGGACGCGAAAGCGGTGAACGATTTAAAGTACGAAACTCTGCTGAAGCTGTTTTTCGGCGGAGTGACGGACGCTCAGACTTCTATCAATACAATAACCGCGTTTGAAAACGAAATCATCGCGGCGCTCGAGGTGCTGAAAATGTATCAAGCAAACCTGTCGAATAATCTTGACAACAAAGACCATATCTACTATTATCTCACGGTTTTATTCGGCGTTGAAACATACGAGGGTTATCTGAGATGGTGCAAAGAAGCGAAAAAAATGCTCGTGAAACAGGGATAAAAACAAAGCCGCGCCGTATGGGGCGGTATTTTTTTGCTCTTATTTTATAGGAAATGTCGGTTGAAAAAATGGGTAAATTATGACGTAATATCTTGACAAAATCCGCTTCATCTATTATAATATAAAGTGAAAATATTATGGAGGTGAGCGGCTTGGACGTTTTCGGGAAAGACTCAATTCGCACGATAAATAACAGCAGACGTTCTGAGTCTAAGCTTGCTCAGGCAACGAAAAGGCTCAGCTCGGGTTATAGGGTGAATTCTGCGGCAGATGACGCGGCGGGGCTTGCGATTTCCGAGAAAATCAGAGGTATCGACCGCGGGCTTAGACAGGGTATGCGCAACATCAGCGACGGTATAAATTATATCGACACGGTTGACGGCGCAGCTCAGGAAGTCCACAATATGCTTCACCGTATGAAAGAGCTTGCGGTTGAAGCGGCAAACGGCACTTACGATAAAATCGACCGAAAAGCGCTTGATATGGAGTATCAGCAGCTTATTGATGAAATCGAACAAATCTCCGATTCTGCGGAGTTTAACGGGATACCGCTGTTTGAGCGGCATTTTCCCGAATATGAAAAAACCGAGGGCTATGTCGTTCACGATAAACCTGTTGTCATTGACGGGAGCAACGATACGCTTGTTTTGGGCTACACCGCAAACGGCGAGCACCGCGAGCTTACCGTTGAAATTCCCGCGGGAGAGTACGGTGTGGAGGAACTTGCCGATGTTATCGACACCATTCTTTTTGACGGCGAGGAAAGACTAATCATCGGTGTGAACGACCAAAAACAGCTTACTATGCAGTGCGAGAAGGGGAAGCTCGATTACATAAGCGGAACCGCTTCGTCGTTGTTTTACGACACGGTTATCGGCTCTTCCGACGGCTATTTGCTCGGTGTAACAAGCTTTACAAGCGACGACTATCCGGCGCGTCTTGAGGTTAAGCCGGGCAGAAACGATGAGATGTCGTTTCGTCTTGGAAACACCGATGATACAATCTATTCCATAACTCTCGACAGGGGAAAATACACCCGTCCCGAGCTTGTCGCGCATATCAATCAAAAGCTGGAGGCGGCGGGGCTTCCTTGCAAGGTTGAGGCGGTTATGCAGAATAATGCCGAAGGGAAAAAGATTATCGGGCTGAAAAGTGAAAAAACCATCACGGGACTTTGCGGAAATTTCCTGATGATTGACAGCAAGGACGATATTGCTCATTCACCGATTTACGATATCTGCTGTTACAGCACGCTTGTCAACAGCGAAGCCACGCTGAACGGTACAAAATCGATTGCGGGCGGACTTGAGGTTGTTCGCGGGAGAAACGATTATTTTGTGCTAGACGCAGGCTGGTACACGAGCGACGGCACGCCAAAATCCGAAAAGCTGCGCATTGAACTGCTTGACGCGGACGAAAATGTCAGAGATTACGCGAACGACGACCAAATTGTCGCGCGGGTTGCCGAACAGCTTGAGGCGAAAGGCTGTCCGATAAAGGTTGAGCTTTCTGCAAGCGGAGGGCTGAGCTTTTCCACGCTTCAATACGGCAAGGAGTGCAAAATCAAGCTCGATACCTCCGATGTTCCGAGCGGGTATATGGTATATGATTTGTTCGACAAGGCAACGCTTAACGTCCTCACGCCGAATATATCTGTTTCGCAGTACACGAAGGCGAGCTTTAACGCGAAAAAGCCGCTCGGATACAGCATAATCATTCCTCCCGCGCACAACAAGCTGTCCTTTACCGTTGGAGTTGAGGGCGCGGGCAGCCAAATCCTCGATTTTGAAATTCCAGCGGGAACTTATTCCCAAGCGGCGCTTAACACCAAGCTCAACGACTTGCTCTCGGCGAATTATCCCGATTTGAGCGACAAGCTGTATTTCAGCGTAAATTCAACGCTGACCTTGAGCGCAAACGGTCTTGAAGGCTCGGACATCACCTCGATTACCGCAGACACCGGCTGCTCCGCATATAGCCGCCTGATTTACGGTCCCGTTTACTATGATAATATCGATAATTCTCATTCAACAGGCACGGAAAAAGACCTCGTGAGCTATGGCGGCGGTGTTCCCGGAACGAGCAGGCAGAATGTCACAAGCTCTGCGGGAAAAACGCAGAATGCCGTAACCTATGAAAACGTCAGCAACAGCTCGACAAGCCAGCAAACGCAGAATTATCTGAATTATTCCCGAGTTTATCCCGAAACAAAGAACGGCACGACTTCCTTTGAGGGCTTCGACAACGAGGTCGGTTCGGAAACATACATCTACACTCCCGCGACGATGAAAATTCCGAATGCGCTCACGCAGTTTTCGGCGGCGGGTACGTCAATCCGCGATATCGGTTTATCGTTCAGTCTGACCGATGAATACGGTGTTTCCGCGTCATACAGCGTGAGCATTCCCAAGGGCTCGACAGCAGCTCAGGCGATAACCGCGTTAAACGAGCAGCTAAGCGGCGTGGCAACGGTTTCTGCGGACGGAAACAACATCGTTTTCACGTCCGTTGCCGAGGGAAAAGAAGTCAAGTTCAGCAATATCAGCGGCGATTTGCTGAACAAAGCGACAAAAAGCACGCTTGCTTCCGATGCGAAGGCATTTGTTGACGCCGATAACAACAAGGTTTACAAATCTGCAACGCTCACGCTTTCCGCAGCAAATTCGCATATTCCGCTCTCCGTGGGAGCGGACAACGACCGTTTTGTCTTTACTTCCTGCGGCAGCAGCTACGATTTGCGGCTTACCCACAAAAATTACGGTTCTCTCTCCGAGGTTGCCGCAGAGCTCAACGCAAAAATTGCGGAAAAGGACGGCGGTTCTCCGAAAACAACGGTTTCTGTCAGCGACAACGGCACAATGCTTGTTTTCACGGGACCGAAAACGCAATCGGGAAGCATTTCTGTAAGCTCAAGCACAACCTGTAAGCTGAATATGAGGAAGAAAGTCAATAATGTTGCAGACTCGCCGTATTATGACGCGGCAACCGGCACCGCGAAGCTCCCCGCAACAATTCGCGCTGAGGGAATTGACAGCCACATTCCGCTCACGGTAAACAGCTCCAACAACACAATCACAATGGACTACACAAGCCCGAATTCATCGGGAGTGCCGGTTTCCGAATCGCTTTCGATAACCGTTCCCGACGGCGTTTACAACTCGGCTTCGGAGCTTACAAATGCGATAAATTCGGCGATATCGGCAAATCCCGCGCTTGACGGGAAAATCACCGCAAGCTATTCGCCATCGGGCGCAAATAAAGGACTTACCTTCACCACGGTAAAGGGCGGAGAAGGTTTTGCTCTCACAAATCTCGGCGGCACGATGAAGGTTAATCAGTATAAAACCGTCAACAACAGCTCGGGCGGTTCTGCCGTTCCGTCCGAGAACAAGATAAAATATCCCGCGTATATTTCAAACAATCGCTTCAGCACGCTGTTTAACGGCGAGGGCGTTGAGATAAACGATTTGAACAGCTTTGTTTCGCTCAAAATAAACGGCACGGATTATAAATTCTCCATACCCGAGGGAGAATACTCAGGTTCAACAGGGAAAACCGCGCTGCTTGAGGCGCTGCGAAACGGTCTTTCGGGCGCGGGTGTAACGGTTTCGGAAAGCGGCGGCACGCTGAAAATAACCACCGATAACGTTGGCTCTTCCGCGACAATCAGCTTAAACCCCGACAACACCGCGCCTTATTTCAAGCGCGCGGAAAACTGCGTTTCGCCGAGTAAAATCACGCGTGACGCGAAGCCGTGCAGTCTTATCGGCAGAACGACGATTTCTTCAATCGCAATCGAGGATTATTTCAACGAGATGAAATTCACCTACACCGAGAAAGGAAGCTCGGTTGTGGTGAACGTTTCCGTGCCGCCCGCAACCTATACTGCGGCTCAGCTTGCTGCGGCAATTCAAACGAGCATCGACAGCACCTTGCCCGCGGGTTCGCTTGTTGTGGGAGTATCGGGCGGAAAGCTCACGATAACAGGAGCGGATATCTCCGACACGCGCGGAATAAGCAGCTTCAGCGGACGGCTTTTTGACCGCGTTTTTCAGGACGCGAGCTATTATTCGATTTCACGTCACACCGAAAAGGTCGGGACAACTCTCGGCTCGGCGGTTTCCTACATCATCGGCAGAAACGATATGAGCAAGCAGACGCCCGAGGAATTTGAAAGCGAGAAGGACGTTATCATTTACACGGGCTTGAACGACGGCTTGATTTTTGACTTCACGTTCAAGGGAGCGCGCTACAAGGTTGACTGTACCATTCCCGCGGGCGAGTATATGCCAAACGAGCTTGCCGCGGCAATTCAGACGGCGGGAAGAAACGCAATCGGCGCTCTCACCGACTCAAACGGCGACCCGCTGCCCGCAGAGTTTTTTCACGCGACAATGGGCTTGGGTGAAATCGGCGTGCCCGAGCCCGAGTCAACGTCGATAAGGTCGGACGACAAGCTGATATTGAGCCTTGTTTTGCCTGAAAACGGCACGATAAAAACAGCCGACGCGATAATCGACGGTGTTCGGGGAAGCTCGGCTTACAGGGTTTTTTATGACGCAACGCAGTCCCCGCGACCGTCAAGGGTTATCGGAAAAGCCGATTTGAGCGATGGAATTACGATAAAAAGCGGCGTGAACGACACCTTGTCGTTGGACTTGGACGGCGAAAATATTACGGTTACTGTTCCCGAGGGGAGCTACACCGCCGATGAAATAGCCGAAGCGCTGAACGAGCAGTACGAGGCGCTCGGGAGCATTGTTCGGGCGGTTGAAACGAACGGGCGTCTTATGTTCTACACAACGGAAAACGGCGGTTTTAGGCTTGAGCGTTTCACGGGAAATGCGGCGGACGATTTGTTTTACAGCGCGGAAAAGCGTGATGACGACATCGAAATCGGCATTCACACGGGCCGCAGAACCGACAGCTATATCTGGTGTGAAAAGACGCGTGCGGACGACCATTTGATGCGGATAAACACAACGGGCGTCACCACGATTGCACGCGCGCTGAAGGCGATTGAACGCGTTGATTATGCGACAAATTATCTTGTGAAATGGCGCGCGCTTGCGGGTGCAGTTCACAATCGAATGGAATTCACGTCCGAGCGCAATCGGAATTACGTTGAAAATCTGGAGAATTCTGAGTCGGGAATTCGTGACGCGGATATGCCCGACGAGGTTGCCAAAGCCGCGAAGGAAAAGCTGATAATGCAGGCGCAGAGCTATATTCTCGCAAATCAGAAGGAAAATCAGCAGTCGATTTTAGATATTCTCGCGTGAGCAGAGAGGAGAAAAACTTGGACACAATTACATTCAGGCGTTTCACGGAGAATGATATCGAGCCTTGCACGGCGATTATGAAAGCGGCTTTTGACGAGGACTCTATGATGTTCAAAAACACCCACGACGGACCTCCGGGCTATGACGACGGCAGCTTTCTGAGGAAGAACGCGCTGGAATCGGGAGCGGACAGCTTTTGCATTTATGTGAATGACGTGCTTTCGGGAGCCGTGATTATCTTCGCAAACGAGGACAAAACCGAGAATTTTCTCGGATGCATTTTCCTCAGCCCGTCATCGCGCGGAAAAGGTCTCGGAAAAAGCGTGTGGAGTGAAATCGAGAAAATGTACCCGAGCGCAAAGGTCTGGCGCACGGAAACCCCGCTTTGCTCAAAGAGAAACCTCAATTTCTACATCAACAAGCTTGGCTTTATGGCGTACAGGATAGACGAGCCTTTGGACTATGAAAACGCGCAGGTTCAGTTTGTGAAATATCTATAGTTGTTGAATAATCGTAAAATTGAACACAAAAATGGAGCTAAGAAAACTTAGCTCCAAGTTTTTTTAGTTCGCGTTTGGATAAAATCAATAATTCTCCGCGTTGACTTCAAAATAAGACTGCGGGTGAGCGCAAACGGGGCAAACCTCGGGCGCTTTTGTGCCGACGACAATATGACCGCAGTTTCTGCACTCCCAAACCTTAACCTCGCTCTTTTCAAACACCTGAGCGGTTTCAATGTTCTTCAAAAGCGCGCGATAACGCTCCTCGTGGTGCTTTTCGATAGCGGCAACCATACGGAATTTCGCAGCAAGCTCCTTGAAACCCTCTGCCTCAGCGGTTTTTGCGAATTCCTCGTACATATCCGTCCACTCGTAGTTTTCGCCGTCAGCGGCAGCCTTCAGATTTGCCGCGGTATCGCCGATGCCTTTCAGTTCCTTGAACCACATTTTTGCGTGTTCCTTCTCGTTGTCGGCAGTTTTCAGGAACAGCGCAGCCATCTGCTCATAGCCCTCTTTCTTTGCCACGGAAGCAAAGTAGGTGTATTTATTGCGAGCCTGAGATTCACCCGCAAAAGCGGCTTGCAGATTTTTCTCGGTCTGCGTTCCCGCATAGATGTTTTTCTTTTCTTCAACAGCCTTGAATTTCTCGGCAGGCTGCTTGCAGACAGGGCACTTCTCGGGAGGATTGTCGCCCTCGTGAACATAGCCGCATACAGAACAAACCCATTTTCTCATAGTTTTTACCTCTTTCTTTATTATTTTTAAAACAGCCTTTGAGCTGATTTTTTCGGAGAATTTTTCGTCAATATTCAAGCTCCCCCGTGTAATCGAGAATTCCTCCGAATTCAATCAAATTCGTATATCCAAGCGCAAGAAGCTTATCGGCAGCCTGCTTGCTGCGGTTTCCGCTTCGGCAATAGATATAGATTGTCTGATTTTTGTCGGGAAGCGCGGGGATTTCAGCTTTTCCGATTTCTTCGTTCGGCAGATTGACAGCGCCGGGAATATGCCCCGAAGCGAATTCATCGGCTCTGCGCACGTCCAGCAGAATAAAGCCCTCGTCCGATTTAATTCGTTCAATTCCCTCGTACATCGAGATTTTTTCATAGGTATTTTTCATATCATTCTCCGTTTTCCCGCAGCCCGAAAGCAGAAGCAAAACCGCGATTATCGGTAAAATTATGCGCTTCATCAGTGGCACCCGTGGTTTCCGCAGTCGTGGCTTTCGCCGTGACCGTGGTGACTGCACATCACATTCGGGTTAAAGTCGAGCTTTCCGTCGAGAAGCGACTGTACCGCCTCGTCTGCGCTGCCCGAAACGCCGCCGTACAGCTTAATTCCCGCATTTGCGAGAGCAGTCTGAGCGCCGCCTCCGATACCGCCGCAAATCAGCGCGTCAATTCCGTTGTTGGAAAGAAATCCCGCAAGCGCGCCGTGACCGAAGCCGTCCGTGCCGATAACGCGCGAAGCCGTGATTTTTCCGTCCTCGATATCGTAAATCTTGAACTGTTCGGTGTGACCGAAGTGCTGGAAAATTTCTCCGTTTTCATAGGTAACTGCAATTCTCATAGTTTTTTCTCCTTTATCCGAAAGTATTTTTTCTTTTCTGCAAGGCATTCCGCAGCATTTTTTTTGTCCCGAGCAAATCCGATAATTCCCGCCGGAAATGCTGAGCTGTTTTCCCTGAACAAGACACTCGGCGATTTTATAGCGCGCTCTCTCGTAAATATCGGTAACGGTTGTCCGCGAAACATTCATCACCGCCGCGCATTTCTCGTGGCTTTTTTTCTCGTAATCAACCAGACGGATTACCTCATATTCATCGACCGAAAGCACATTTTCCTCGGGCTGTTCAACTCCGCTCGGCGAAAACCGCGAAAACTGCGGCTCCGAGCAAACTCGTCTGCATTTCTGAGGTCTTGGCATACTCGTTCTCCTTTTCTGACATATGTCAATTATAACACATTTTTTCGGATTTTGCAATAGCTTTTTGAAAAAAACAACGGGTGTGCATTTCTGTACACCCGATATTGATGATTGAAAAGGTGAAATCGTGGGAGATTTGGCTGAAAAATCGTGTGTTTTCAGTCTTGCGGAGAGTTGTTTTGTTCGCTGTTCTCGTCGGTATCCGCGGGATTAACGTGAACCATTATATGCTTGACTTTGGGGAAAGTACGCTCAATGTTATCGTGGACAACCTCGGCGATTTCGTGTGCCTCGCGCAGCGTATAAGAGCCGTTCACCTGTATTTCCACATCAACATAAATCTTGTTCCCGAAAACGCGTGTGTGGAGCAGGTCAACTCCCATAACCTGTTCGTTTGTCATCACGCAGTCGTAGATAGCTTTTTCCGTTTCCTCGTCACAAGAGTGGTCAACCATCTTGTTCATCGCGTCCTTGAAGATATCAAACGCCGCCTTCGCGATAAACACGAAGATAACAAGGCTGGCAATCGAGTCCATTATGGGCAAGCCAAGACGCGCTCCCGCGATACCAACAAGCGCGCCGACCGAGGAAAATGCGTCCGAGCGGTGATGCCAAGCGTCTGCCATCAGCGCGCCCGAGTCAATTTTTTTCGCGTAGTGGCGCGTGTACCAGTACATCCCTTCCTTTGCCGCGATAGAAACGATAGCCGCGATAAGCGCAAGCAGACCGGGCGTTTCCAGCTCGGTGTAGTTCCCGCTGATTATCTTGTTGAAAGCGTCAATCCCGATTCCAAGACCGGTGATAAACAGCAGCACCGACAGAAGAATTGCCGCAACACATTCCAATCGCTCGTGACCGTAGGGGTGCTCCTTGTCGGGCTCTTTCGATGCAAGTTTGATTCCGATAAGAACGACAATCGTGCTGAAAACATCGGAAGCGGAGTGGATTGCGTCGCTTATCATCGCGCTGGATTTTGCGAAAATACCCGCAAGCAGCTTGATTACCGAAAGCACCGTGTTCTCGATAATCGTGACGAACGCCACCTTGTTTGCTACCGCTTGGAAGTTGTTTTCTGCGGTATTTGTGATAGTTTTGTTGTTTTTCATAGCAGTGTCCTCCGTAAAATTTGGTTTCTCGATGCTTGAATGTGGGTATTTTAACCGAATAATCGAGGATACAAAAACACCCACGAGCAGTAAATCAACAACTGTCCCGTGGGTGTAAATTCCACTGTTACTGATGTAACCCGACTCCATAACTTGCGCTACGGTCTGTTCAGTTTGTACTGTAGATTTGTATGCAGTGCAAAGAGTGATTATAGTATAACACACGATTTTGGATTTGTCAAGGGGTAAATCAAAAAATCCGAAAAAATTCCTCGAAGCGCTTTGCCGAATTATCGTGATTACCCTTGCAAAACACTTGACAAGAGCGCTGCTGCGTGGTATAATAGTATCGGGTAACGCACGTTAGCATATTAGCGAAGATATTACGGATTGCAGAACGGAGGAAAAGATGAGGATTGCTGTTTTTTCGGATATCCACGGGAATTTTGACGCGCTGAAAAGAGTGATGTCGCTGGCGGAAAAAGAGCGCGCCGACAAAATTGTTTTTCTCGGAGATATTTTTCAGCGCAAAAACCAAGAGGTTGAATGTCTGGGGTATCTGAAAAACAGCGGAGTAATCTGCGTTAAAGGGAACTGCGAATTGTATTTGGACTGCGGCGTGCAGATTGACAGAGATGTGGAAAATCTGCGCGGATATTACGATAATATGCGCGAAAAACTTACCGCAGAACAGCGGCTTTTTATCCACAATCTGCCTTTATTTTATGAAATCGCGGAGAATGGGCGCAGGATAATGTTTTCGCATTTTTTGTTTAAGGACAAAACGGCTGAATATCCGTATTTTCAGTTGTCCGAGATGGAAACGGGCGGGTTTTTAAGCGCGGTTAATAGTGAAGAAATTCGGGGATATGATTTGGTTGCGGTCGGGCACGCGCACAAAAAATTTGTCGTGGAAAACGTGGTGGGAGTATCGGCGGCGGGTATTGGCGAGCCGTCGGTTTTGATGATTGAGATTGACGAAAAAGTTTCTTTTCGGTATGTGAAATAACGTATAAATCGTTTCGGAAAACCGCGGGCGCTGTTTTGCAAAATCGCTTGAAAACACGAAAATTTACTCGATTTTATTTAGGAGGAAAGCTATGAATAAGGCACTGGTTGTGATTGACCTTCAAAACGACATCACAAAGAATTACAGGGAAATCATCGAAAACACAAACCGCGCGATTGATTGGGCGGCGGAAAGCGGAATGGAGATTGTTTATATTCAGCACAACAATCTCTCCGACGGCACAAGAACCTTCAAAAACGGCACTCGCGGAGCGGATTTTGTTCCCGAGCTGAAGGTCGTTTCGGAGAACGTTTTCATCAAAACAAAAAGCAACGTGCTGACTTGTGCGGAGTTTGCCGAGTTCATTCAAAAGCACAATCTCACGGAGTTTTACATCGTGGGCGCGGACGCAGCGGGCTGCGTAAAATCAGCGTGTTTTAATATGACAAAGGCGGGCTATACCGTTCACGTTTTAACCGATTGCGTCACAAGCTATGATAAAAAGAAGCTCGATGAAATGTTTGAGTATTACGCAAGCAAGGGCTGTTCTTTAGAGAAAATCAGCGAGAAAGTTATTTAAGCTCCTCGCTGTTGAGGATTATGGTAAACGGACCGTCGTTGAGCAGTTCAACCTTCATATCCGCGCCGAATTCTCCCTGTTCAACAACCGCGATTTCCTTTTTGCACTTGGAAATGATATATTCATATATTTTCTTTGCCATATCGGGCGCACCCGCGTTAATAAAGGACGGTCTGTTTCCGTGGCGGCAGTCTGCGTAAAGCGTGAATTGCGAGATAAGCAAAAGTTCTCCGCCCACGTCCTTCAAGCCGAGGTTTGTCTTTCCGTTTTCATCTTCAAATATGCGAAGATTTATCATTTTCCGTATCATTTTGTCGGCGGTTTCAACGGTATCTTCATTTCCCACGCCGATTAAAACCAAAAATCCTTTTCCTATCCGACCTCTGATTTCTCCGTTTATCGTCACGCTTGAGGCGGTTACTCTCTGAATTACAAATCGCATAATTTTCTCCTTTGATTAGCTTTTCTTGATGAAATTTATTATAGCATAAACTCTGCAAAAAATCAATATCCTTTGAAACCGGAAAATCGCGATAATTCTCGGTTTTTTCGGGGCACTTGACTTTTCGGACAAATAGTTATATAATATATCGAGTGACAGAAAAGGAGTGCGGCTATGGAAAAACACTGGGCAAGCGTTTGGGGGAGCGCGATTTCGATTGCGGAAAATCGCCCCGCGGCTTATGCAAAGGACATTACCTTCAGATATCCGATTTATTCACATTTCGGCGGAAGTGCCGTTAAAATCACGTTTGACAACTACTGCGGAACCGAGCCTGTCTATTTTGACAAGGTTACGCTGATGATTGACGAGGAGTTCATTCCCGTGACTTTTTCGGGGAAGAGAAGCGCGGAAATCGCCGCGGGAGGACGGCTCACCACGGACGAAATTCACCACGAAATAAAACCGAAAAGCCTGATTACCATAAGCTTTTGGTTCAGGGATTTCACGCTTTTGCGGTCGGCGGTTTTCACGAGCGGTCCGCTGACAGAGGGCTATTACGCGATGGGCGACCTCACGGAAACGCTGAATATCCCCCAAAAACTCGTGCGTCCGACGGGCATTCTTTACTTTTTGAGCAATGTTTCCGTGTTCACGGCAAAAGAAAACCGCAGCATTGTCTGCTACGGTGACTCTATAACAGCGCAGGACTGGCCCGATTATCTCGCGCTGCGCTGTATCAGCGAGGGAAAAGACAACACCTCGATTGTACGCCGCGCGGCAAGCGGTACGCGTCTTTTGCGGGAATATGACAATATCGTCTATGAATCCTACGGCTTGATGGGAAGAAAACGTTTTGCTCACGAGGTTCCGACGGACGCTGCCGATACCGTTATCATTCAGCACGGAATAAACGACATAATTCACCCCGTAGGAACCGAGGTAAATCCGTTTCGTCCGATGAGCGATATGCCGACAGCCGCCGAGATGATTTCGGTTCTGGAGTATTACATAAGCGAAGCGAGAGGGCTCGGCTACAAGGTTTACATCGGCACGCTTCTGCCGATTGAGGGCTGGCGGACGTATGCGCCGTTTCGCGAGGAGGTTCGCGCTGAGTTCAACGATTGGATAAGAACAACCCCGCTTATCGACGGGTGTATTGACTTTGACAAAGCGCTTGCAGACCCCGCTCAGCCCACGAAAATGCTCGCGAAATTCGACAGCGGCGACCATCTCCACCCGAGCAAATTCGGCTATAAGCAGATGGCTGAAACCGTTCCGCCCGAGCTTCTGAAATAGCCGATATTTTTCAATTCACCGCGTTTTGAATATTGTGTAAAATTATTTTCTCAAGCGGTTTTCGCAGAAATTTTGTGATGAATTTAATCACAATTCCCGTGCAAAGCGCGGAAATAATCGTGCCCTCGCGCGTGCCGATGATTTCACCGTTGAAAAAAATCAGCGACAAAACCACTGCCGAAATCACGCAAAACACGTCAAAACCAACCTTCACATACCCGAATTCAAAGCGCGTTTTGTCCGAGATTGCTTTCACAAGCGCTTCACCCGAGTTCATAATCACGTTTGCGACCGAGGAAATCGGCGTGACGCCAAGATTGCCGTGCTTCGTGAACGCAACGCCTATTCCCGCGAAAAACAAGCCGATGATGAAAACTGTATATCTGCGAAAAATTTCATAATTCTGTCCTTTTAAAGCGCTAAATTATTTACTATACAATTATATCACAATCCGCGTGAAATAGCAAGATATTTGAGAATTTGTTTAATTTGAACAAAATCCAAGCGCGAATAACCGAAAAATGTACTATGACAAAACAAAAAACTATTGTCACAAAGCGCCGAAATATGCTATAATGAATAAGTGTGCAAAAAAAATCGAATTATGGAAAAATTTTTTAAAAAAACGAAACCCGAGCAAAAAAATGTTGTTTATATTGATAGAGACGTAAAAAATCTCTAGGGAAGGAGCGCAAATGGACGACGAAAAAATTGTCGGACTTTTCTTGCAGCGCGATGAAACGGCTATTTCCGAAACCACCTTGAAATACGGAAAGCTGTGCGGGAAAATCGCTTTCGGTATTCTCGGAAATTTACAGGACAGCGAGGAGATTGTAAACACGGCGTATCTTCGCTTGTGGGAAACAATTCCCCCGAAGGAACCGAATCCGTTTATGCCATATCTTGCGAAAATCGTGAGAAATCTTGCACTTAACCGATATAAAGCCGAGCATACCAAAAAGCGTTTTTCGGGAGAATTTGCGCTGTCTTTGGACGAGCTTGACGAATGTGTTCCCGACAACAAAGCAAAGCAAAGCGACGCGGGCGAAATTCGCGACGCGCTCAACGCTTTTCTTGCGGAACAAAAACAGTCGTCGCGGCAAATCTTCGTTTTGCGTTATTTTTACTGCGAGAGCATTGAGGAAATCTCCGTGAAAACGGGTTTTTCCGAAGGCAAGATAAAATCGCTCCTGTTCAGATTGCGGCAAAAACTCAAAAACCACCTTGAAAGCGAGGGAATTTCGGTATGAAGCACGAGGCGTTACAGGACGCCGTTTCTATGATTGACGAC
>CAMEQX010000003.1 GCA_945933905.1 uncultured Clostridia bacterium | reverse complement strand
GGGCCAGGTCTCAAAAGTCTTGCCGGCGCCGGAGATTGCCTGATATGTGCAGGCAAGCACCTTGGTGATGCCGAACTTTCTCAGCGGTTCAAGGGCAGGAACATAGCTCTGAATGGAGCAGTTTGACTTTACCGAAATAAAGCCGCGCTTTGTGCCGAGGCGCTTTTTCTGCGTTTCGATAACAGCCGCGTGGTCTGCGTTTACCTCGGGAATAATCATCGGAACATCGGAAACACCGCGGTTTGCGGAGTTGTTGGACATAACGGGGCACTCTGCCTTTGCGTACTTCTCCTCGAGAGCCTTGATTTCGTCCTTCTTCATATTAACAGCGCAGAATACGAAATCAACCTCGGAAGCGATTTCATTAACGTCAGCCTCTGCGTCCTTAACAACCATATTTTCCATACTCTTAGGCATCGGAACGTCCATAAACCAACGCTCCCCGACAGCCTCTTTATAGGTCTTTCCCGCCGAACGCGAGGACGCCGCAAGCACCTTCACGTTAAACCACGGGTGATTTTCAAGAAGAATAGCAAAACGCTGTCCTACCATTCCCGTTGCTCCGATAATTCCCACATTGTACTTTTCTTTCATCTCTGTAACCTTCCTTTGTTAAAAATAAAAACCGATGATAAATGTCATCGGTCTGCTCTTATGCAACTAATACTGCAAAACAATACTATTTTGCGGCAGCGCTCCATCAAGCAACTCGATGACAGTCATACGCTTATTCAACGCACAACCGGATAACGCGCACATCGGATTACGCGCTCCTCGGCGGTTTTGCCTTTCACGACTGCTTTCCGACAAGCATACTAGCCGCTACTCTTCATCACCGCACCTCTACCAACTATATCGTTTAACACAAGACGAAAACTATATTTCCGTCGGTATGCTGAACTTATCTCATTTTACCACAACTTTTTGCATTTGTCAATACTTTTGCGCAATTTTTTTATAAATATTGCACGTCTTAGGTTGACAAAATTTGTGAAAAGTGTTAAAATAATAAAGATATTAAAATAAAGAGGTTAAAAAAATGCTAAAAAGTGATTTTTACTATGATTTACCGCCCGAGCTTATCGCTCAGACTCCCGCAGAACCCCGCGACAGCTCGCGGCTGATGGTTATTTCAAGGGAAACGGGCGAGATTACTCACGACCGCTTCTTCAATATATGCAAATATCTGAAAAAAGGTGACCTTCTCGTGATGAACGACAGCAAGGTCTTCCCTGCGAGAATTTACGGCACAAAACGCGAAACCGGCGTTCCCGTGGAATTTCTTCTGCTGAACAGGAAAAGCTTGACGGATTGGGAAACTATGGTAAAGCCCGGCAGACGTCTGAAACCGGGCGCGGTTGTGGATTTCCCCGAGGGGCTTTCCGCGGAGGTTATCGGAAACGAGGACGGCGGAAATCGGCTGGTGAGGTTCTTGTTTGAGGGGGATTTCTTTGATATTCTCGATAGGATTGGACAAATGCCGCTCCCGCCGTATATCACGGAAAAGCTCAAGGACAAAGACCGCTACAACACGATTTACTGCCGCGAAACAGGCTCCGCCGCCGCGCCGACAGCGGGACTGCATTTCACCGAAAAGGAGCTTTCCGAAGCACGCGAAATGGGCGTTGATACCGCGTTTGTCACGCTTCACGTCGGTCTGGGAACGTTTCGTCCCGTCAAGGAGGATAATATTCTCGAGCATAAAATGCACGTTGAACACTATTCAATTCCCGATGAAACCGCCGAGAAAATCAAGCAGACAAAGGCTCGCGGCGGGCGAGTTATCGCGGTAGGCACAACCTCCTGCCGTACCCTTGAAAGTGCTGCGCAAACAGGGAAACTCACCGACGACACGGGAATTTTCATCTATCCCGGCTATGAGTTCAAGTGTGTTGACGGGCTGATTACGAATTTTCATCTCCCCGAAAGCACGCTGATTATGCTTGTTTCGGCGTTTCTCGGGCGCGAAAAAACGCTCAACGCGTACAAGGTCGCGATTGAGGAGAAATATCGCTTCTTCTCCTTCGGCGACTGCACCGCTATCTTTTAAGGAAGTGTTTTTATGATTATCAACGCTCACGCGCATATTTATCCCGATATAATTGCAGACAGAGCCGTTTGCGGTATCGCGGATTTTTACAATATCGATGTCAGGTTTAACGGCACGATTTCAAATCTTTTGAAAGACGCGGAGGAAGCGGGTGTTTCGCGGATTATCGTGCAGTCCGTGGCGACCGTTCCCGAACAGGTGAACTCAATCAACAATTTTATCGCTGGAAGCGTTGCGGCTTATCCCGATAAGCTGATTGGCTTTGGGGCAATTCACCCCGATTACCCCGATATCGCGGGAGAAATTGACCGAATGATTTCGCTCGGGCTGAAGGGAATTAAAATTCACAGCGATTTTCAGCGGTTCAATCTCGACGACGAGCGCGCTTTTCCTATATATGAAGCCGCTGAAGGACGCTTGCCGATTTTGTTTCACATGGGTGATATGAGATATGATTTCTCCGCTCCCGAGAGGTTGCTGCGAGTTGTACAAAAGTTCCCGAAGCTCACTGTTATCGGCGCGCATTTCGCGGGGTGGTCGATGTGGGACAGAGCCGTTGCCGCGCTCGAGGGCACGGGGATTTACACCGACTGCTCCAGCTCGCTTTATATGATTTCTGTCGAACGCGCAGCCGAGCTTATCGCGAAATTCGGTGCGGACAGGGTGCTTTGGGGCACGGATTATCCGATGTGGAGTTCAAAGGAAGAGCTTGAACGCTTCGGGAAAATCCCGCTTTCCGAGGAGGAAAAATCCTTGATTTTATACAAAAACGCGCTGCGTTTACTCGGAGAAAGCTCTTGACTTTTTCTCAAATGTGTGGTAAAATCAAAGTGGAGTAGTTTGTTTGTTTAACGGAGCTTGCCTATGAAAATTAACTGGAACTCGAAATATTTCACGATAGCTTTTTACGCGCTTTGCACAATCGTTGCAAGCGAGCTTGCTATTTTGCTGATTTTCAACTTTGACGCTTTTGCGAAGAAAATGTCGGGCTTTGCCGCGGTTGCCACGCCTATTATTATCGGTATCTTTTGCGCGTATCTGCTCAATCCGCTTATGATGAAGCTCGAAAACGGCGTTTTCAGAAAGTGGTCGCGTTCGGGTGAAAGACGGCTGAAAGCCCGCGCGCGTGTGCTTTCGCTTATCATCACAATGCTGATTATTCTTGCGTTTTTGACGATGATAATTATGCTCGTTATCCCGCAGCTCGTCACCAATATTATCGTGATTTTCAACAATATGGACGGCTATATAGCCACGGTCCGCAACTTCCTCACGAAAATTTCCGAGGATAACCCAACGCTTGCGCAATTCCTCGACGCGCCGCTCAACGATTTCGACAAGTTTATTAAGGATATCTGGAACCAGTATTCAAGCCAGCTTCTCGGCTTCGCGCAGAACGTTGCTTCGGGAATTTGGTCGGTTATCGACGTGCTCAAAAACGTGTTTATCGGGCTTACGCTTTCGATTTATCTGCTTGCAAAGAAAGAGATGTTTGTCGGTCAGACGAAAAAGCTTATGTTCGCGTTCCTCAAACCCGAGCGCGCTCAGCGTTTTCTCGGTGTTTGCCGCGACGCTTCGCAGAAATTCCTCGGCTCAATCATCGGAAAAATCATCGAAGCGCTTATCGTTGCTATGCTTTGCTTCATCGGCTGCGTATGTATGAATATCCCGTTCTCGCCGCTGATTGCAGTAATTATGTTCGTGTTCAACCTCATCCCTTTTATCGGACCGTTTATCGGCGCAATTCCCTGCTGCTTGCTGCTTTTGCTGAGCGAAACGCCGATTTCTGCGCTGTGGTTTGTGATTTTCATTGTCATTCTTCAGATTATCGACGGAAATGTTATTGCACCGTGGATTCTCGGCGACCAGACAGGTCTTCCTGCCGTATGGGTTTTGATTGCAATTATCATCGGCGGAGGATTTTTCGGGGTTTTGGGAATGCTGCTCGGAGTGCCGGTTTGCGCGGTTGTTTATATGCTCGTCAAGGAGTTTATCGAAAATCGCCTCAAGAAGCGTAATCTCCCGAAACGCACAACGTCTTATGTCGGGAATGTCGATTATATAACGTCCGATTATGTTTACGAGGAGTCCGAGGAAATCGTTGAAGTTAAGACCGAGCCCATTGAAGAAAAGCCGCGCAAAAAACGTCTGCGCGACAAGGTCAAGGAGCTTCACGAGAAGATTTCTCATCGAAACGACGATGACGACGAAAATCCCTCTTGACAAAACAGGAAAAATGAGGTATAATATTCGTGTGATTTATCGAACCTGAGATTTATTCAAGGGAACGTTTCACGATTAACTGACGGTGAGATTTATCAAGCCGAAAGACTGCGATATCCGAAAATTCGTCGCCTGACGGATTGATTTGTGTTGATTTGCGCGTCTTTCGGGACGCGCTTTTTGTTTGAAAGGATTTTTATGGAACAGGAAAATCGTGTTGCTATTATCTCAATGATAATCAGCGATGAAGCAAGCGTGCCCGCTGTAAACAGCCTTTTGCACGAATACGGGAAATTCATTCAAGGCAGAATGGGACTTCCCTATCGCGAGCGTGGGCTGAGTATAATCAGCGTTGTCGTGGATGCGCCTGCTGATACGATTTCCACCATTTCGGGAAAACTCGGCAGGCTGAAGGGCGTCACCTCAAAATCGGTTTATTCTAAGGAAAACGCGGGAGTTGCTCCCCAAAAGAAAGGAGATATTCTATGAATATCAAAAAAAGAATAAGCGCCGCTTTGATGGCGGCAATGTGCGCGCTCACGTTCAGCGCTTGCTCGGGCGGCTCTACAAGCAGTTCGTCAAGCTCGACAAGCTCCTCGACAACCGAGAGTTCTTCGAGCAGTTCAAGTTCGTCAACCGAGAGTTCTTCAAGCTCAACAAGCTCCTCAACTCCCGAAGTTAAATTGCCCGAAGCAATCAAGGTTGCCGCTCTTAAAGGTCCGACCGCTATGGGAATGGTTGAGCTGATGGACGAAGATGAGAAGAATAATCTTCCCTACGAGTTCACAATCGCGGCGGCTGCCGATGAGCTTTCTCCGCTTATCGCACAAGGCAAGGTTGACATCGCCTGCGTGCCCGCAAACCTCGGCACCGTGCTCTACAAGAAAACCGAGGGCAAAATTCAGGCGCTTGCCGTAAACACGCTCGGCGTTCTGTATCTTTGTGAGAACGGCGACACCGTGAAGTCCATCGCCGACCTCAAGGGCAAGACAATCTACTCCGCGGGTAAGGGCGCAACTCCCGAATACGCGCTCAACTTTATCATCAAGAGCAACGGTCTTGAAAACGATGTTAACATCGAGTGGAAGAGCGAACACGCAGAGTGCCTCGCAGCGCTCCTTGCGAATGAAAACAGCGTTGCTATGCTCCCGCAGCCGTTTGTGACAACCGCGCAGATGAAAAACGAGGGCGTTCGCGTTGCTATCGACCTCAACGACGCTTGGAACGAAAGCGTTCAGACAAGCTCGCTGTTAACGGGAATTGTGGTTGTCAGAAAAGAATTTGCCGAGAAATATCCCGACGCTGTAAAGGATTTCCTCGACCGCTATTCTGCTTCGGTTAAGTTTATAAACGAGAACATCGATGAGGCTTCCGAGCTTGTCGGGAAATATGATATAGTTCCCGCTGCTGTTGCCAAAAAGGCAATCCCGAACTGCCACATCGTTTGCATTACCGGCGATGAAATGAAATCGAAGCTCTCGGGTTATCTTCAGGTTCTTTTTGAGCAGAACCCCGCATCTGTTGGCGGCGCGATGCCCGCAGAGGATTTCTACTACACGAAGTAAATCAAAAATTCCCCCGTGCAAAAGCGGGGGAAACTCGGCTTTATAAGGAGGCGAAAACGTGAAGAAAACGCTTATCACCGCAGCAAGCGTGCTGTTTTGGCTAATTGTCTGGCAGATAGTTTCGGTCTGCGTGAACAGCAAAATTCTGCTCGTTTCGCCGATTGACACGATTTGTCGGCTTTGGGAGCTTTTGCCGTCCGCTGATTTTTGGAGCAGCATTTTCTTCTCAATGGCGAGAATTCTGCTCGGATTTTTGCTCGGGCTTATTATAGGAACGGCTCTCGCGGTGCTTTCGGGGAAATTCGCGATAATAAGAACGCTTTTCTCGCCGCTGATTTCCGCGATGAAATCAATTCCTGTCGCATCGTTCACAATTCTTGCGCTGTTTTGGGTTGGCTCGGAGAATTTGTCGGTTTTGGTGTCGATTTTGATTTGCGTGCCGATTGTCTGCTCGAATATGCTCGAGGGCATCGACAACCTTGACAAAAAACTGGACGAAATGGCAACGGTTTTCAAAATCCCGACAGGACGGCGTTTCGCGGGCGTTTATCTCTCGCAGCTTCTCCCCTATTTTCGCTCGGCTTCGCGGCTTGCAATCGGGCTTTCCTGGAAATCTGGCGTCGCCGCCGAGGTCATCGGAATTCCCGACGGCTCAGTCGGCGAGAAGCTCTTTATGTCGAAAATTTACCTTGAAACCGCAGATTTGTTCGCGTGGACGCTGGTTGTGATTTTGCTCAGCTTTTTGTGCGAGAAGCTGTTTATTTTCGCGGTGAAGCTTGTGCAAAAGCGCGTTGAGAAGATGTGAGGTGACGAGATGAAGGCTGTAAATATCTGCAAAAGCTTCGGTGAAAACAGAGTGCTGGCTGATTTTTCGCACGAATTTCAGTCGGGAAAAACAACCGCAATTCTCGGCGCTTCGGGCTGCGGGAAAAGCACGCTGCTCAATATTTTGATGGGACTTTTGCCCTGCGACAGCGGCGAGGTTTTCCGAGAAAGCGACAAAATCAGCGCGGTTTTCCAAGAAAACAGGCTCTGTGAAAACCTCACGGTTTCGGCAAATATTCGGCTTGTTACCGGAAAGCGCTTCTCAAAAAAGCAGATTTGCGAGGAACTCGCGGCGGTCGGCTTGGGCGACTGCGCGGAAAAACCCGCGAGAACGCTTTCGGGCGGTATGAAACGCAGAACCGCTCTTGTTCGCGCACTTCTCGCGGACTATGATATTCTGTTTCTTGATGAACCTTTCAAGGGCTTGGACAGCGACACCAAAAGCGTTGTTATCGAATATACAAAACCCAAAATCAAAAGCAAGACCGTTGTTCTCGTGACGCACGATTTGTCCGAGTGCGAACAGCTTGCCGATGAAATTATCAAACTTTAATTTTTCATCAGACCGGCGATAAACCGTTAAAGGCGTATTATCTTGTATAATACGCTTTTTTCAAACACAAGCGGTCTGTTGTAGCGGAAAAAGATTATTCCGTTCACCGAGGAATAGATTTTCGAGATTACTCCTCCCTCAAGCGCGTCCGTAATCTCGCAGAGTAGCTCTCCGCTATGCACCTCATCGCCTGTTTTCACGAAGCTTTTGCAAATGCCCGAGGAGGTCGAGTGAATTTGCAAAAGCCTGTCCTCGCTGATGATTTCGGTCAAATAGCCGCTTCCTACGCGCGTTTTTACTATCCCGCGCCTCACCATAAACCGAATTATCGCGTCAACCGCAGTTTTCGCCGAGCTTTCGTCAAGGTCATCGGTCGCGTTTGTATAAACAGAAAACGCGTTCGTTCCCCACACTTGCCAGTTGTAATTCAGAGTTGTCGTGTCATACGGGCGCGGCGTTCTCACAAACGCATACGGCAAGCCGAAATCCTTCATCTCCTCGTGACGTGTAAAGCCTGTTTCCATCAGCTTAACGTGCGGCAGAAAATCACCTTGCTGATAGAAGCTTGCAAGCTGCACGCCGTAGGTATAGCCCTGAATTTCCTTGAAAAGACCGTCCGCGATGCGCTGAGTGGTTTCGCCTAAGTCATAGCCCGGAAACATTCGGTTGATGTCGGTGCTGTCCATTGTCCAAAAGCGCTTGCCGATGTTCATTGAGTAATAATTCACGCAAGGAATTATCATAATTTCCTTGCCCTCGCATATACAGCTCTCGCGCTCAAGCTCCTTCAATCTGCTTACAAGCTGAGAGCAAACGAACATCTGCTGGACTTCGTTTCCGCGCATCGCTCCGACAACGCAAAGCGCTTTTTCGCCTTTCCCGAACTTAAATCCAAGCACGGCCATCGGCTGACGGTAAGGTGACTGGATTGAGTAAACAACCTGTTTATTCATTTCCCTCACCTCCCAAAATTCTGGCAATAAGCGAACCGCCATATACTATCGGGAATTCGCGTAAGGTGAAGATTTTCCCGCGGCAAGGCGCTGTCACGCGCTCTACGGTTTGTCCTGTTGTCGGATTTATCACGTCGCCGATGTGTTCGCCCTTTTCAATCTCAACCCAATGCTCCACGCACGGCACAAAAACTCCGTCCGCGTCGCTGTTCACGAATTCAACCGTCCCTTCAATTTATAGCTCTGTCATTTTCGACAAAACTGTCTGAACGCTTTGCGCGTTTCCTATGTAAATTCCGCGCTCTATCGGGCAATCGGAATAGTCGCGCCCGTGACAGAGCTTTATGTAATGGTCGCCGATAAGACGGTTTTGCGTGGGGTCAATCCCTGTCCAGTGCCCGTTTTCATACACTTCAACCCAAGCGTGCGTTTCACCGCTCTCAAAAGCAAGTCCCGAGACATCTCGGCAAGGAATTTTCTCAATCCGCAGAAGCGCAAGCAAAATATTCGCGTAGTCCTGACAAACGCCGCTCAGCTGCGAGAGCGCTTGCTCGGCGGTGGTTTGCGTGCCCGTAACGCCTTTGACGTAGGTCATCGTGTAAAACAGGCTTTCCGACAGCTCCAGTGCCCGCGAAAGCGCGCCCGATGAAATCGGTTTTGCGCTCTCGTAGAACTCCGAAATCTTCTTTCCCGCAGATGTAAGCTGCGTGGGAAAGCAGTAAAACGGTGCTGCCGCTCCTACCGCTTCGCTTGAATTGACGATATTTGCCTCGCCGCTCACTTTAAACGAAAATTCATCGTGCGGGAAATCCATTCTTCCGCAGACAAGCATATTTCCGAAGCTGTCGCGGCTATGCCAAATCTCACTCGAGCTCGGTGAAATCTCGTAAAATTCCTCGGAAATGGTCTGTCGTTCATCGGAAAAAGGCGTGCAGCGCAGCGTAAAGCAATGTCCCGTGACGTTTTGCGAGAACTCCAGTCTTGTTTCATATTCAAACCGCAACCGCTTCAACGAAATTCACCTCTACAAGATTATCTACTTTATCAAGCAGCTCGGATTTTCTTGCTCTCAAATCAGAGCGGCTGTCCGCAGCAGCCTTCAGAGCTTCAAGATTTTCGATATTTATGATAGACGAAATTGTGTCAAATCTGCGGGAAACGTGCTTGAGAAGATTGTCGAGCTGAATGAAAATATCCTCGTTATTATAGCCCAGCCTCAGATACAGGTCAAGACGTTCGACAGCCTTTCCGAGATGGATAATCCGCAGAGCTTCAATGTTCGTCATATTGTTGTCAACGCTTCCCCAAAATGCGTAAATCGCGTTGCGCACCGGCAGCATATCATAACGGATTTTTGTCGTGCCCTTGCAAGCCTTGAACCTGTTCATCGCAAGCTGCAAGTAAGACAGCGACGGCGTTTTGATTTCATCGCGCAGCACAATTCCGTTTCCGAGCGCACGGTCAAGATTTGAGATAATCGAATTTTCATCCTTCAAATCAAAAACGTATCTGTCAAAAAACGATTCCGAGCTTTTGTAGATGTCGGGCACGTTGATATCGGCGAGATATTATTCATAAGCCGACTGTCCGCCCTCGATAAACCTGTCGGCGTATTTGAAAAAGCTGTTAAGCGTGGTGAAAACGCGTTCCACATATCTTCCCAGCCAAAAAAGATTGTTTATATTCAGTCTTGTGATAGCACCCATGTGTCTTTAAAGCCTCCTCGTTGCGATGAGTTTACGACAAACGAGTCCGCGACTCTCGAAAAACGCGTGAGCCCGCTTGCCCAAACCTTCGTCTTTTCACCCGAAAGCACAAATGCTCTCAAGTCCGCTTTTCTCATAACGGTATCTCCGTTTTCCGCAATCGGCAAATCGATGAAATCGATAACCTCCTGCGCGATAAATCTGCGCGACTGCTCGCTTATCAGCTTTCTCCAATCGGAAAGCTGCTCCTTTGTCATATCCCTACCGAATACAACGCCGTAGCCGCCCACCTCCGAAACGTCCTTGATAACAAGCGTTTCCAAGTTGTCGAGAACATACTTTCTGTCCTCCTTGTAGAACGGCAGATAAGTCGGCGCGTTCTTGAGAACGGGTTCCTCGCCGAGATAATACTTTATCATCTTCGGCACGAAATAGTATATTCCCTTGTCGTCGGCAACGCTGTTTCCGGGCGCGTTGATAAGAACAACATTTCCCGCGCGATAAGCGTCCATAATGTGAGGAACACCGATAAGCGACTCGGGAAGGAATGTCATCGGGTCTAAGTATTCATCGGAGATTCTCCGATAAACCGCGCCAACCCGCGTCTTTCCGCCCTGATAGTCCTTCATATAAAGAATGTTGTCCTCAACAAAAAGGTCGGTATTCTGCACTAGAACCGAGCCCGTCTTTTCAGCAAGATAACTATGCTCGAAATAAGCCGCGTTAAATCGACCGGGCGTGAGAATTACGTTTATTCCGCCGCAGTTCACATAGTCCATCATTCCTCGCAAAAGCGCAGCGTAGTTTCGGTTGTCAACAATATGACTGTTCTCAAAGGTATAGGGGCTCGCCATTCGGCAAAGCTCGCGCGCAATCAGCGGGTAACTCGCGCCCGAGGGTATTCTCAGATTGTCCTCCAAAATATACCACTCGCCGTCCTTCGCATGAACAAGGTCAATGCCGGAAATATGGCTGTAAATGCTCTTTGGCGGCTTAATTCCCGCGCACTGCGCAAGATATCCCTTTGAAATATAGACAAAATCCTCGGGAATAACTCCGTCCTTTATGATTTTACTGTCCGAATAAATGTCCTGCAAAAACAAATTCAAAGCGTCAACGCGCTGGACAAGTCCCTTTTCCATTAGAGTTTTGCAGATTTGGCGAATTCCAACAAATAATAATTAAATTATATCTAAATTTTGTGTAAATTATTCCCTTGAATTTATCGGTTTAGTGTGGTAAAATGATATTTAGAAGCACTGCTGCAGTTTTGATTCTGAAAAAATCAACAAAAAATAAGGAGGAAATTCCAAAATCAGTAAAAACAGGCAAATTTACATTTATTTACAACAAATAGTTCTTCAGGAGGTATTTTATGAAAGGAAAAATTATTTCAATCTTTTCCGTGCTGTTTTTTGCAGCGGTAATCTGCTTTACGGGCTGCAAGGCAGCAATTTTGGTTGACTGCGGCGAATGCGTGAGCGTTAAGTTTGAAGGATACAGCGGTTCGGGACAGGCTACCGCGAAGATAAATCAGAATTACATAGCTTCCCTGCTCGGCGAAATGAACGAATATACCGTCGCAAGCGTGGTAAACTCGTTTTCTCTTGAAACAATCGAAAACAACGGCAGCTTGTCAAACGGCGATGTAATCACCGTCAAGGTCAAAACAGACAGCTCTGTTCTCGAAAATGCGGGTGTGGCTGCTATTAACACCGAGCAGGAAATCACCGTTTCGGGACTGAAAGAAAAAGAGAAGGTCGATATTTTCAAGAATGTTGAAATTAAGACAAGCGGCATTTCGCCCGAATGTACGGTTTCTTTTTCGTACAACGGTGCTGTCGGCTCTCCTTACAGTTTCTCAATGAAACGCGTCGATGGCAAGAAAACAACCGAGAAATACAAAAACGGCGACAAAATTATCATTTCGATTACAGACAGCGCGATTGAGTCGCTGAATAAAGAATACATAATCGAGGAAACCTCGCGCGAATACACCGTTCAGGCTGATAAAAAATACATTTTGACGGCTGATGATTTGAGCGAGAGCGAAGCTGCGGCTCTGAAAAAGATTTCCGATGACTATTCCGACAACAGATTTATCAAGCTGAACGATTGGACGCAGGAAGAAGCTGCGATTGTTATAAGCAAATTAACGGGACTTAACAGCCTTATTCTTGCGTCGGAGGGTAATACACATATAAAAAGTGTTGAGAATTTGAGGTTTGACTCTGCGTATGTTGGTATCGGAAAAACAGCAGGTTATTTCGGACAAGTTAAAGAGGAGCGATTTGCGTATTTCTTCTATGTCGGGGATTTAACATATTCCTATAAAAACAAGGAAACTCTTTTGAGCGATTTGGCATTATTAGTTCGATTACAAGACCCTGTCATTGATACAAACGGGAAGATTACCTATTCAAAAATCAATTTCGGTATTCGCAAAAGCCTTGACGCAGCTTTAGAGGAAATGCTCAACGGCGATTTCGACAAAATTTTCTGAATTTGATATCAGAACAAAATTCGCAAAAGTTGGAGAATTGACGGTTCTCCGCTTTTGCGGGTAATTTTGACGATTGATTTAATTGAAAGAGCAAAAAATGCTTTTGATGAATGACAGGAGGCTTTATGAAAGAGAAAATCAGACAGATTTGGTGCGAGGAGGACAAGATGTTTTACCCCGAAACCAAGGAGGAAAACGGCAGAAAGTACAAGCTCGATACGATAACGTTCGTGTATCTCGAGCAGCTGGAGTTTGATTTCACGCCCGAGGAAGAGGAGCTGATGAGCAATCCTATCGGTTACTACGGCAGAGCTTGGCGGAGATTTATGGAGGAAAATCACCCAGAGGATATCCCTTCGCTTGTCGGACGGCTTAAATGGGAGCTTATTCCGCGGCAGATTGACAAGGAAGCCGAGGAGCTGGCTTGGAATTTGGAGCAGCAATACGCGCGGAAAAATCCCCGACCGAAAACATTTCTCGAAATCGAAAAGTGGGAGAGAATGAAACGTCTGGAGGTTGACCATCGCGTGATGGAGGACGTGGTTCTTCAATATCGCGGCTGACGGCTTTCGGACAAACAAAAAGCCAAGATGTTCCGTGTGCTGCGACTACAATTCCCGCAGGGCGTAAACAATCTTGACTTCTATCCTATTATACACTAAATTCGCGGATTTGTCAAGGGGTAAAACAGAAAAGCCAAAATTGCTTGAGAGATGGGGAGAACAATACTCCGAATTAACAAACAATCTTGACTTTTATCCTATTATACACTAAATTCGCGGATTTGTCAAGGACTTTTGCCAAAAAATGAGGGGGGAATTATTATGAACAGCCAAAACCCATACGAAATATCGTTTAGGCACGAGATTTTGAACGAATTTATCGTAAGCGTTGACGGCTTTATCACCCGTAATTTTCTTTATTCAAACGCTGAAATGCCCGATGATATCAGGTCTTTGGAAATCGAGTTGTGGGATATTTACCGTAAATTGCCCTTCGAGAATGATTTGAATTCGCTGAACGGCATTGAAAAACGTCTTTTGGAAATGCGCGACAATATTGGCGAACACGCGCCGCTGCATAAAGAAGCAACCGATTTCACGGAGTACAGCGAGAGTGATTTCAAACGCGCTTTGGAAAAGTGCTGTAAAACGCTCACCGAAAACAAATTTCCCGCCGATAAGCCGCAAGCTTTTCTTTTGGGCGGGCAAAGCGGTGCGGGAAAAACCACAATCCACGATATTATTCAACGTCAAAATCCAAACATAATTGTACTCGACGGCGACAGATTCAGGGCGTATCACCCGAATTTTGATGAAATTCAAGAAAAACACGGCGAGGCTTCGGCAAATTATACGCAGAAATTCTCCAACAGCATTGTAAACACTTTGATGAAAAAGTTCAGAGACGAGCGTTTTAATCTCATTATCGAGGGGACTTGCCGAATAGCCGAAGTGCCGCTGAATACCTGTCGAATGCTCAAGGAAAAGGGTTATTCCGTAAATCTCGCGGTGATGTGTACCGACAAGAAAACCGCCCTTCAAAGCACAATTAACCGATACAACAAAATGAAATCGCTTGGGATAACGCCGCGCGCTGTTCCGCAAGATAAATTTGAGGAAACCGTAAAGGCAATTCCCGAGAACATTTCTCTCCTGTATCGGTCGGGTGAGTTTGACAACATTTTGTTGTTTAACAGGCATAACGAGTGCCTCTACGAGCTTAAAAAGCAGCCGCAACTAAATCCCGCCGATATCGTCAAGCGCGAGCTGAACGGCAATCACGATTGAAAAATCACACGCGAACGAGGGTTGACAAAACGGTTTAAATCGAGTATAATATAAATGGGCAGGTAAGCTGTCAGTGGATTGCCACTTAAATCCGAAAGTTTTTCCGGACGAATGTGCCGGAGGGTTGGCGGACAACAAAAAAAGCAATCATTAAGAGGGGACTGCTGAACTGCGGGGAGGGTGTCCCCTCTTATATTTTTCAAGAAAAAAGGGAAGTTTATAAAAATCGAGGTTGTTTGATATAACTTTCTGTGAAAATATTGTTCGCTCACCGTTGGCGACTAACAAATCTACGGCTCGAATATATCAGCCCTATTCTCATTCGGATAGGGCAATTTTTATGATAATGTGTATGCTATATGAAATAGATTTGTCGTCTTCGGGCAAAAAGTTTCGCCCCTAGAAAAACTAGAGGCGAAAAGCGTGTCGAGGCACTCGACTGGCTCCCCCGACTGGACTTGAACCAGTGACACCCTGATTAACAGTTTTTTAACAGCATTTGGGGTTAAATATTTGCAATTTATGTTGTGCTGTGGTATAATCTTTTCAGAGATTATCTAGAAAAGGGGGAAAAATATGATGATTTCTGAAATTTACAAAAAATTCCTTGTCGAGCAGAAATTTAGGAACAATACCAAAAAAACAATAGATTGGTATAAAGACAATCTCGAGGAGTTTTTTGAGTGGCTTGGTTCTGATGATGAGAAATTACTCACATTGGATAATTTCAAGCTCTACGGGGCGCAGCTGCGGGACAACGTGAAGCGTAACGGTGACAAGCTCTCCGACGCTAGCGTTCAGAACGCACTCCGCGCCGTAAAAACGTTCTACAATTACTGCATTGAAAGCGGGTTTATTGAGGATTTCAGCAAGTACCTTAAACTCCCGAAAGCCCATTTCAAAGTGCAGGAAATCTTGGACAATGAGGAGATAAACACGCTGCTGTCCTGTTTTTCGGAAACAAAAACGGGAATGAGAAATAAGTGTATGGTTGTGCTTATGCTCGACAGCGGACTACGGCGCGGTGAGCTGCTGCGGCTGAACGTCGGTGATGTTCACCTTAAACTCGGTAAGCCGTCCTTAATCGTCAAGGGTAAAGGTGGCAAACAGCGTATCGTTCCGATGGGAATGACGAGCACTTCCCTTTTGAATGATTATGTAAATTTATATCGCAAAAACGCAGGCTTGAACGAGCCTCTTTTTATTAGCGAGAATAATGGTCGATGTACCGACAATCTGATTAAGCAGATGTTCAAGCGGCTGAAAAAGCAAAGCGAAATGCCGCGATTACACCCACATTTGTTGCGGCACACGTTCGCTACATATTATATAGCAGACGGTGGCGACCTTGAAACGCTTCGTTTAATCCTCGGTCACGCAAACATTCAGACAACGCAGCGTTATTTACATATGGCGGCGACACTTGCACTCCAGACGTCGCGGCACACATCGCATTTAGATAAGATATATCATTGATATATATTAAAGGCAGAGAAGCTCACACTTCCCTGCTTTTTCTTTTTCAGTTTTGAAATTTTTCGGAGTACCGCTTTAGGCGGGAGCGTGTTCGCGCTCATCGGTGCAAGTCCGATTATTCCGACAAAGGGAGACAATCATCTTTTGCGTTTTCAAATGGACCCTATAAAATAGTTGGAAAAACGTGCGCGAGGTGACTTTTCAGACGATTTTCAATCGCGGCGCATTCAGCGAAAGTAAAATCGTTCGGGTCTACCGAAAAAAATGTGCTATATGTAGCACAAATCAAAAAAGAATAACGCAGCAAACCCCTCCCATACAAAGGGGTTAACATATATTTTTCCCCTCAAAGAGCGCAGCTTAACCGCTGCGTTCGAGATAATTCTCCCCTTTCCAAAGGGGTTTTCGATAAAGAGGCAGTTATGAAAAAGTTTGCAAACGCAATTAAGTGCCTTATCATCTACTTGATTTTCAAAATCAAAGAAGATTGGTAGAACAAAACAGGTTAAACGCTCATCGGAGCTTTATCAAGAAAGGAAGAAGGTTATTAGGTTATGAAAAAAGAAAACAAAACGTTATTCATCTCCGATACGACAGACCCGGTTTTGTCAATGTCAGCAGAATGTATAACCGAAATTCTTAACATTACGAATGTTGGTGATAAGATTGTTGTAATATGCAATTCTGCGAGTGGCAATAATTGTGTCGACTATATTTCCGGCACTGTAAAACGCATAACCAAAAGTTACATTGACCTCACACTCTCTTACGACAATGTTTTTCGAGTCAAGAGAAGTGCTATTCAATTCATCGGGCGCAACTAGGTTAAACGCTCCTCGGAGCTTTAACAACACACGGCAAAGGTCGCTCCTAACGGGGCGGTTCACCTCTTTCGCCGCCCCCGCCGTGTGATATATCAGTACAGAAAGAGGAAAATTTTATTGTGCTACATATAGCACGGAAAGAAGAGGTATTATTATGAAACTTCAGAAAATCAACTACACCGACACACTCATTTACAAAGCGCTTGAAAAGCTCGATATGTTCGAGTTGCTCGAACGTGACAACAAGTCATATGTTTTTAATTCGGAAAGAAATGTGCCGGTAAGGGCTGCGAAAACAATCACGCTTCACCGTCTGAATTTGCAAATTCCCGAAGGCACATTGTTTTTCATTTCCCGCTTCAGAGCCTTACCCCAATTCGAGCGAATTTTGAATTGCGAGCTTGAGTTCGCTTTTCCCGATGAAGAAGAAACCAAGAAAAGTGGGAAAATGGTTCGTAGAAATGTTCCTTGTAATATTGACTCAAACACCTACGAAATTCTTGTTTTTGGCAAAATGCCTTTGTCGGAGCTTATCGAAAAGGTTGACGGCGAAACTACTGAAACGATGAAAGAACTTTATAGGGCAGAATGCGACTATAGCGAACACGGATTTATCTATGATAATAAATATTATGACTCTTCAAATATCTTGAAATGCATAATTGTCATTGCGTTGTCCATTTCAATACCCTGCCTTGTTTTTTCGTGTGCTTTAGCTTGGCAATGGTTTATTCCGTTCGGCATTTGCATTGCAATAGCTATTGGCTTTGGTATCGCGCTTGCAATAAAATACTTCAAACACGATTACGAAGAAACAAGCGATGCCAAAACGCTGCGTGAAAAAATGTCGAAGCTCTGCAAAATCATCGAAGAAAAAGAAACAGCTTAACCCGCTGATTTTTCTTTTCAGACAGGTAAATTATCGTGCTGCATATAGTACATTTTGTGCTATATGTAGCACAACGTTTAAGAAAGAGGTAAATTTATGGCAATATCATTGAAAAAGCAAACACCGATTATGCGTGAGATTACGCCCGTACATCTGATTGACGAGGAAGAAACCATCGTAAAGCCGGTGCGTTCCGAACCGGCAAGCAAGCCCGAAACACTCAAAATTGAAGTTGTGGACGAAAAGCAGCTGCCTAAAATCATTGAAGCGGCTTCCGATACCGAAGTTACAGAGCAGGGTTCTTTCCCTTCGTATTCCCAACTTGCGCGAAATGGGCGTCAGGAGCATTTAGCAGAGGTGTTTCAAATCCCTACGGAACAGGAGAGGTCTATATACCAAAAAATAAAAGAGCAGCTGATGCCTTCTATCCAAAAGAGTCATAAATGCGAAACCGGTCTCCTCGTGGCGTTGTGTGCAGCGTTGTTATCTTTTCTTGTCGCAATAGCAATGCTTTGTCTCTCACAGTGGTTGTTTATGAGTATAGGAATTGGATTATTTGCACTCGCCTGCCTTGCAATGTACCTATCTATCCGCATATCGCCATACGATATAGACGCCGCGCCAAGATGCAACGAACTTCTCCATTTAGCAGAAACAATATGTGAGACCGATGTGGCGCAAGGTCTGTTTGTATGTCCGTCCGGGGCAGACACAAAGACGACTTGGAAAAAACTGAAATATCGCCAGAGCATATATTACAGAATATTTCGCCCCCTGCACTGTGTAGATAGTGAGGTTTTTAAAGCAATCACCGAAGATGAACATAATGTTTTTATGATTTATGACGAAACATACGAGCAAGTCATCTGTGTTGACCCGCTGTTATTTAAATGAAAGAGGAGGTAAATTATGTTTGAACAAAACGAAGATATGCTTGAAATGTACGCAGAATTCAGGGATTATCCCTTTAACTTAATCGATGAGATTTCCGAGGAAATCGGCGATGATTGGGAATACAGAATTCCCGGCGATTTGGGAGGAACGGTTGAATACGTTCTTCACACATATCTCTCGCTGCGTGAGAAAGATGTAATTCTTCTGCGGTTTAAGTATGAGAAAACGCTTGTGGAAATCGCGGAATTATTGGGGATTTCAAAAGAACGTGTGCGGCAAATCCAAACGTCCGCGCTCAAACGGCTCTGCAATCCCCAGTGCTTGAACTATCTGCAAAACGGAATTTATAAAGCAATGCAAGACGAAGTGAACCACGCAATCGAGCAGCACCGTTCGGCAGAGCTTGAAAGCGCAGTCGCCTATCTCCGCGAATTGTGCATTACAAAGACAAATCCCGCCGCCGAAAACCCCGAAATAATGACGAAAGATACGGATATTGAGGAATTAGACCTTTCTGTCCGCTGCTTTAACTGCGTTAAGCGTGCAAAAATCAACAAAATCGGCGATTTGGAAAAATTGACATTTCGGGAGCTGCGCCGTATCAGAAATCTCGGCAAGCAGGCTTATGATGACCTTATATCGAAGCTCGCCGAGAACGGCTTTGTGTTCCAAGAGGAAACAGACCCCGATGAGCGTATTGTGCTGAAGAAAATGCCCGTGATTATCGGGTAAGCGTGAGGTGAAAAATGTATCGCAAAGAAAAATTGTATCGCAGACCTGAAGTTTTGAAGCTGAAATTCGGCGAACGTATTCGCGCGGTTCGCAAAAGCGTCGGAAAAAATCAGAAGGAGTTTAGCGCGTTGCTTGAAATTCCGCAGTCAACGCTGTCGGCATATGAAACGGACGCTATGCAACCGGCGATTTTTAATCTCGTAAAAATCGCGAAAACATTCAATGTTTCTATGGATTGGCTTTGCGGTCTTGAAAAAACGCAGGAGTGCAATAGTTTAGACGGCAAATCAATCGGTTTGCGGATAAGGGCGCTGCGTATAGAACGCGGGCTTACTCAAACCGATTTTGCGAAATTGCTCGGAAAAGCTCTCCGAACCGTTCAGAAGTATGAGAGTGGAGAAATCGAGCTTACAATCGCGACCGTAAACGAGATAGCGCATAATTTTGGCGTGTCCGCAGCTTATCTCCTCGGCAGCGAGGTTAATGCTGACAGCACTCCCCCGCCGACAGAAAATCTCGCGCCGAGTGTAATCATTCTCAAAGGAAAGGACTTCTCGGCAGAAATACCGGCAGATGTTTCACCCGAGCTTCTGACGGTTCTGCTTGATAAAATCGACGATAAGGGCTGAAACGTGCTATATGTAGCACAATCAAGAAAGAGGTGCAAATATGAACACTAACAAAATAACGAACACAAACAGCGAGAAAAAACCGACAGGCAAGGATAAAAAAATCATTCACCAACTTACAGCGTGGTCAACCTGCGGGATTTTTATAATAGTTATCTCGATAATTTTTGATGTGCTGTATTCCGGCGGAGTAATTCACACTAACCGCCTCTCGCTCATTTTTAGGATAATCGGTCTTGTAATAATACTTATAACAACAATTATTCATATGGTTATTTCAAGGAATAATCACAAAGACGTTTCAAGTTCCAAGACGGACGAGGAATAATTTCTAGTAATCGGAACAAAGGTAGCGCCTTGAGCGCGGCGACAGCCTGTCGCGTTCCGTTCCGATAAGGTTAAGGCTGAAAATGTGCTACATATAGCACAATTTAAGAAAGAGGTATGAATTATGAATAAAATTTCGCTTATCGTGACAGCTTTAGGTCTGTTAGCCTTGATTGGCATATTTGTTGGACTTGCGGTTCAACAGCGTTCTGAAGATGATATAGTAAATGCGGTTAATAACGGTGTGGTTATTGACAAGGAATTCAAAGATGTTACGCCGCTTTTTGGTGTTTTATTTGGCTCTCCAAAAGTTAAATATAAGCTTATAGTAAAGGTCAGCGGTGAAAACGAGAAAACAGTTTATAAAACGGTTTCTGTACCCGAACAAGTTTATTTTCAGGTAAACATCGGCGATTACATCGACGATTTGGAAAGTCTTGAATTAAAACAAGAATAACGGGCAATAAATCGGAACAAAGGTAGCGCCTTGAGCGCGGCGACAGCCTGCCGCGTTCCGTTCCGATAAGGAAAGGCTGAAAATGTGCTACATATAGCACAATTTAGAAAGAGGGAAAAATATGATTTCAATCGCACTTTACAACAACAAGGGCGGTGTC
>CAMEQX010000002.1 GCA_945933905.1 uncultured Clostridia bacterium | reverse complement strand
CCACGTGACTGGAGTTCAGACGTGTGCTCTTCCGATCTTAACCCGTTGAGGTATCCAGCGCAATCTCCTGCGGTATTTCAAACCAGAAATTCGAGCCGACGCCCACCGTACTTTCCACGCCGATGGTTCCGCCCATTTTCTCGACAAGCCGCTTGGTGATGCTCAAGCCAAGACCGGTACCCTCGATATTTCGCGTGTTTGTTTCATCAAAGCGATTGAAGTCGCTGAACAATTCCTGTTGGTTTTCGGGAGAAATTCCCATACCGGTATCGCGGACGCTGACCTTGAGAATAATCGACTTTTCGGTGACTCTCTGAAAGCCGAGCGTCATCGTGATTTTACCCGCAGACGTGTATTTAACCGCATTTGTGAGCAGATTTATAATCATCTGTCTGACGCGGATTTCATCGCCGATAAGTCTTGAGGGCAAATTCGGGTTGTTATGTACCTCGAGCAGCAGATTTTTCTTTTCCGCCCGCATAACAATCATATTGTAGCAGTCGTTCATCATCTGCTGAATGCTGTATTCCGCGGGAATAAGCTCCAGCTTTCCCGACTCAATTCTCGAGAAATCGAGGACGTCGTTGATAACCGCCAGAAGAAGCTGTCCCGCAGACTGAATGTTTGTTGCATAGCCGAGGATTGTTTCGTCGCTTGACTCGCGCAAAATCATCTCGTCCATTCCCAGCACGGCGTTTATGGGCGTGCGGATTTCGTGGGACATACGCACAAGAAACTCCGATTTCGCCGCGTTTGACTTGTCGGCAAGCTTCATCGCGTCGCGAAGCTTGTTTTCCTGCTCGAGCATTTTTTTCTGCTGCTGATTATAAATATAAACCTGATATTTAATCGCAATTCCGAGAATTGTCGCGACAAGAATTATGGATTGAACGTTGTCGATGATAACCCATTTTGTGAGGTCCGTGACGCTTTGGATTTGGAATTTCTCGGGAAGCCAGTATTGCACGCCGAAACAGACCACGGTCGCAATCGAGTTGAGCACAAACATCACAATGCACGTTGCACCCTCGCTCACCAGCCACGGATAGATAAGCCCGAAGATAAGCCAGACAGGCATTCCGCTGTAAACGCCGCCGTTGAAGAAGAACATCAGCGGGAAAATGATGAGGTTTATCGCTATGAATACAATCATCGTGCCTGCGTTCTTTTTCCTGCGGACAGCGGAAACGTAGAACGCTATATATTGCATCAGTAAGCAGAACAGTGACAGCAGCTTGCTTTTAAGACTGTCGTTTATGATAAACGTAACGAGGATAGACAGACTGCTTCCGACTATGCTTATCGTGAGCAGCATATTTTGGAGCTTGTGCTTAACGTCCAGCTCGTCGCCCATTATCAGCTCGTGCATATAGTTGATAAACCGAGGCTTTTTCAAGCAGTATCGCCGCCTTTCGCATATATGTAAACGTGTGAATTTTTTCACATTCGATTTTATTGCGCACATATTTATTATATCATAATACTTGGGATTTTTCAACATAATTTCCAAAAAAATTACAGAATAACAGACATTTTTACGCAAATTTTTCATTTTGAAAACGTTCGTTAACCACATTTTGTGTGCAAAAACAAAGCAAGATACAGTCCTGAAATCCGAGAACTTTTCTTGAAAGGGGAGAGCTTGGCGTTTTGAACAAGGCTATTTGTGCAAAACAGCGAAAATTGTTGAAAAGAAAAAGCTCTGTTTTACGGGCGGCAAGACAAAAAATGACAAAATATTCAAAAATATGTTGATTTATATATATAATAAAGTGCTATAATATACAATGACTATGTGCACTTATTCGGCAAAAAAGAATTGAGTCGGGTGAGTTAAAATGAAGCATCAAATATTGATTGTTGAGGATAACGAAATCAACCGCGAAACGCTGAAGGCTATGCTTTCGGACGAGTATCGCATCTTGGCGGCAAGCCTTATAAAGCTTCGCGAAACGGCGGCTATGGTCAATCAGTTTATGTATGACTGCTTAACGGGATTGTACTCAAAAGATTTCTTTTACAGAAAGGTAAGAGAGTGCCTTGAAGCTGGATATGAAATTTATCCGAAATCAAATGGCAAAGCCCGCTGAACGAAGCTTGCTGCGCGCTATCGTTGATATGGCTCACGCGCTTAATCTCAAGGTGGTGGCTGAGGGCGTTGAAACCGTCGAACAAAAGGAGCGCCTGAGGTCAATGAATTGTGACATTGCTCAAGGTTACTTTTACGCAAAGCCGACGCCGGCGGCTGATTATGAAAAGCTGCTGAAAAATAATAATATTTATGAAGAAAAGCTTGTTTAAGAGAATTATTTCTGCTGTTATCGCGGCAGTTATGACGGTGACGCTGTTTTCGGGCTGCAATTCCGCAAACGGAAACGAGGAGAAGGAGACAATTTCGGTTTTCTTGTGGGGTATGGCTACATACAGTAAATATGCTCCGTATATTCAGTCGCAGCTTCCCGATGTAAACATTCAGTTTGTTGTGGGAAACAACGACCTTGATTTCTACAAATTTATGAATGAAAACGGAAATCTCCCCGATATCATTACGCAGAGAAGATTTGCGCTTCACGACGCGGCGGGGCTTAAGGACAGCCTTATGGACTTGTCGAATACCGAACAGGCGGGCGCGGTTTATGAGTCTTATCTGAAGAGCTTTACAAATGCGGACGGCTCAATAAACTGGCTTCCCGTATGCGGAACGGCGGACGGAATTGTGGCAAACAAGGGCTTGTTTGAGAAATACAATATCCCGCTCCCCACGGACTACGACAGCTTTGTTTCCGCTTGTAAGGCTTTTGAAGAGCTTGGAATTTGCGGGTTTCTTTCGGATTTTATCTACGACTACACCTGTATGGAGGTTTTGCAGGGCTTTTCAATTCCCGAGATAACCTCTATGGAAGGCGGTATGTGGAGAAGCAGCTATGAGGACCCCGCAGGAGAAGAAGTCGGACTTGACGACAAGGTTTGGTCTGTTGTTTTTGAGAATATGGAGCGGTTTATCAAGGACGCAAATCTCGGACCCGCAGACGTTGAGGATAAGATGGACTATGGACCTATCCTTGAAATGTTCAAGACGGGACAGGTTGCTATGATACGCGACGTCGGAAACGTCGTCGTAGGCCTGAATAACGAGGGTATCGACGCTTGCTTCCTTCCTTATTTCAGTCAAAACGGTGAGCAGTGGATGCTCACCTATCCCGAGTTTCAGATTGCGCTCAATAAGGATTTGGAGAAGGACGCTTCCCGTAAAGAAAAGGCTTTGAGGGTGCTTGAAGTAATGCTCTCGGAGGAAGCGCAGAAGGTTTTGTCCAACAACGAGGACGTAATCACCTACAACAAGAACGTTAATCTTGAGCTGTCGCCTTGTCTTGAAAGCCTGAAACCGCTTATCGAGCAAAATCACCTTTATATCCGTATTGCCTCAAACGATTTCTTCAGCATCTCCAAAGATGTGGTTCAGAAAATGATACGCGGAGAGTACAACGCAAAACAGGCTTACGAGGCGTTTGACAGTCAGTTAAGACATCCTAAGGATAATCAGAGCGAAACGCTTATGACGCTTGAAAAGGGCTATTCAAATGTATTCAGCGTAAACGGCGGAAGCAAGTCCTATTCGGCTATGGCGAACACGGCAAGAAACATCTATGAAAGCGATGTGGTGATTGCTCCCGGATTTAGCTTTTCGGGCTCGGTTATGGCGGCGGATTACACGGAAAAGCGCGTGACAACAATGGTTCTGCACGGCTTGTTTGCGTACAGAAGCGAGCTTTCGGGCGCTCAGCTCAAGGAAGTCGTCCGCGGCTATGTGGAAGGCGTTGAGGGTGGATTTAAGCCGTTCAACAGAGGCTCTCTCCCTGTTTTCAGCGGAATTTCCGTACAGGTTGAGGAGAAAAACGGAGCTTATACCGTGCTTGATGTTCTAAAGGACGGAAAATCAATCGGCGACGACGAGAAATTTATGACGGTTTGCTTTAATTTCGGTTCATATATGACTCCGTTCCTTGCGAATGAAAGCCTCGGTTTTGCAAGGGAAGAGCTTATGGTAAAATTGGTTTGGACGAAGTATTTCAAGGACGGCGGCGCTTTGGCGGAACCCAACAACTATATCACGGTTAAGGTTTCTTAACGGCAAGCGAGGATAAACCGGATGATAAAAAGAATTATTTCTGTGCTGATTGTCTTGGCGATGCTTCCGGGACTTTCGGGCTGTGAAAATTCCGCGGTCAAAAAAGTGCAGATTACAATGTATCTGTGGGACAAGCCTATGGAAAAAGAGCTTACTCCGTGGCTTGAACAAAAGTTCCCCGATATAGATTTCACCTTTGTTGCGGGCTACAACTCGATGGATTTCTATATGGATTTGAACGCTCGCGGAAGCTTGCCCGATATAATAACCTGCCGCCGTTTTTCTCTCAACGACGCCGCGCAGATGTCGGATTTGCTTATGGACTTGAGCGGCTCGGATATTGTCGGCAGCTATTATGACAGCTACATATCAAACAACAGAGAGCCGAGCGGCGCTGTACGCTGGCTGCCGTTGTGCGCGGAGGTTGACGGCTATATCGCAAATGCAGACCTGTTTGAAGCAAACAACATTCCCTTGCCCACAAATCAAGCGGAATTTGCCGAGGCGTGCAAAAGGTTTGAGGAGCTGGGCATAAGAGGCTATACAAACGATTATCGAATGGATTACTCCTGTATGGAGGCGCTTCAGGGCTCCGCTATTCCCGAGCTTATGTCAATGGACGGGACAATGTGGCGAATGGAATACGAAAATGAAGCAAACGACAATCAGAGAGGTCTTGACGACAAGGTTTATTCCGTGTCAATGTTCGGGGATTTGAATTTCATTGAAGGGAAAGCTTATTGCGGCTGCCCGATGCCCGAGGAGCTGAAAAACAAGCTTGAATTACAGGACACAAACGTTTATACCTTATTCAGAACGGCTTTGGCGGACGGACAGCAGTTTGCAGAGCCTTCGGAATATGTTTCCTTTGTGAAAAAAGCTTGATAGGTTCAAAAAACCTCTCGGCAGCGTCTTTGAAAGATTGCTGACGAGAGGTTTTTTGCGTGATTTTCCGTTGATTTTTTTGGCAGCAATTCGGGCGGCACGAGCATTTCCCGCCGCACGAACACTTGCCTTTCCGATTGATTTCAGCTTGCTCGGTCTTAAATCATAAACGCCGGCACAAGCACCGCGAAAATAAGTCCCACAACGTTCACCGAGCCTATGAACAGCAGACCGAACAGCGATACAGCGTATGCGAAAAAAGCACTGATAGCCGATTGCAAACTAAAAATGCACGTTGTATCACTCAGACCGGAATTCTCAAGTGCAAACGTAAAATACGAAGCTCCGTTTTTTCACCAAATTGCAGGAATTGGTGTGTATGTCACATTTTTGAACCGGAAAGTCAACTATGGTTTAGGAGAATATATTAAGTTGTTGCGAACCGATAATAATAAGGAAGAGATTACTTAGGATACAACAGTTTTATAAACGACCGAAGCCTTTTCAACAAAAATTACCTTGTTCTCACTTCCCTTGACGGCTGGAAAACCTTCACAAAGGATAATACAACCGGTAATTACGGCTATGAAAATCACGGCAAGGAGGACTTTAAGCCTGATTTTTTGTAGGTTTTTATGATGTTGTTTTGTATAATATTGAGTACAACATTGCCAAGACTAATTATATCGTTATAATAGACCGTAATAATCACAATTCTTCCCTTTGCGTCTTGTGTATCACTGCCACTGCACCAAAAATCCCAACGCATACCACCGCTCCAAGAATAAGAATATCCTCAACAAAGCTTTTCGGCAGCGCAAAAATCCACCTGAATGGGAAAGCATAAAGCATAATAGCCCCACAACCAAAGGGGATACAAGCCGCAATCGCACCGATATATCCGCTTATCCGACTGCACACAGAATATACCGCAATCGAAAATGCCGCAGAAATAAGGTAAGAAAAGGCAATCACAATAAACAGATATTGCCACATACTTACATCTATCCAAAAAACTTCAACACCCGTAAAGGAATTTATCGAAAGCCGATAGAATTCCGAATATATGTCTTTTGCGGTAAGAAGAAAGATAAGCCCCACGAACACCGTATGTATTATCACAGAAGCAATAGTCACCGATATAAGCTTCAGCCCGGCTGTTCTGCGCCCGATTTTTGTGGAATAGGCTATCGGTATAACGCCGCTTCGTTTGTCGGAAACCGCATAAAAAGCTGCGGTAACTATTGCCGCACAGACAGCGGCACAGATAAGCGGAAGCGTCACCTTTTCATAGCCGTTATTCATGTGCTCCGGCTTAGGTTGATAGTATTTTTCGCCAAGCTTCGTTATGCGGTTTCGTACTTCTTGGGCAGTCTCAGCGCTGCAATTATTCAGCAGAGAATTTCGCGTAAGTGAGAAATATGAGCTGCCTATCTGTCCGTAATTCTCTTTGAACCAAAGACCGTCCTGATTTGTCATCTCGTACATTCTCCGCTGAAAAAAGCACAGGGAAAATTTGCTGTATTCATTGTATGTTTCCTCGTATTCGGGATTTATTCTGCCGTTTTTGAGGTCGGAAAATACCTGCTGTTCGATTGTTTTCAGACTGCTGTTAAGGCGGCTTATCCGCCTGTTGCGTTCATCAATTTCATATTCCTCGGGCTGACTATCCGCAAGCGTTTTCAGCTCAAAGCAGCTTGAAATTCCCTCATCGGCAAAAACGCTGTCCTGCCTTATATATTCGTCCTCGTACATCTTTTCAAAGATATATTGCGAATTGCTCAGAAAGGAAATAAGCCTGTCAGTTTGTGCGGTTGAAAGCGCTTCATCAGCAGCATAAATCCTTATATTCCATTCGCATATATGCTGATATTTCTCAAGAAGCGCAGAGTATTCCGAGAGGCTGTGAACTCCGTTTTCACTGAAATGCTTGTTCTCTCCGATGAACGCCTCCAGCGCAGGATATTCTGCCGACTTCATTTTTTCAATATCCTCGTCATCGATAGTATCCCCGTAGGTATCGTAAAACCAGCGGTAAAGCTTTATCAGGTATTGCTCGGCAGCACTGTCGGACAGCTTTCTGTGTTCGCCCACATCAGATGAATACATCACATCATACCCTATGGTAATACCCGAGCGGGAAGATATAGTTATCAATGCGATAAAGCTTGCTGCAATAGCAATAAAGGGCAGGAATATCAGATTTCTCAACGGAAACAGTCTTTTAAGCTCAAACAAAATAATTCTCACAGCTTCACCCTCTTTAACCTATACACCGCAAGTATCACGACTGCAACAGTAATTGCGCCCCACAACACAGCGGAAATCATCTCAAAACCCGGAATTGCAATACTGTTTCTCGATTCGCAGAACCAAAATCCCGCCCTTCCGATTATAAGCGACGTTGGGCAGGAAGCGAACAACAGCCGCCACAGTCTCTCACCCGGAAGTATGAAAAAGCCCAGCGCAAAGGGCGCAGTGGAAATACCGAGAGCGCCGAAAACTGCGGCAGGAACGCTGCAAAGCATTCCCCACACCGAATATCCGAACGCCCCGAAAATCAGCGTAAGAAGCAGCGAAAATGCAGCATTTGCAAGAATAAATTCCCCCACCGACATTGAAAACCAAGTAACAATATTTCCTGTTTTCATATTTTCGAGAAATGCAGGGGCAGACAGCAGATTTCCGCAGGGGCAGATTATGAACAGAAGCAGCGCCGAAACAGCGGTTAATACAATATGAAACAGCGTCGCGGCTATCAGCGAAGCCGCAAGCTTTCTTGCTCCGAGAGAACGTCCTTTTTTCGTGGAATACACCACATTTGCTGTTTTTTCGGTAAATTCGTGACCGCCGATTTTTACCGAAATAAGCACGGCAAAAACAGCGCACTCAAAAGAAATGCTCATAAGCAGCTTAGGGATAACTATGCCCAGCAGCCATTCGCCGCCGTTGATGTGGAGATTTTCGCCATTTCTCTGTAACTCATTCAGCCTTTCTGCAAATACAGGCTCGCTTATCTCCATTATTAGCGGCTTTGCGCCCGATTCATAAGCATTTGACGAATAAAGCAGCACATTCTGCCCAATATCAAATTCCAGCCACTCAGCAGGATTTCCTGTGCCGCTGCGCATTACGCTTGTAAGGTACTCTTCGTCAAGATACTGCACAAGAAGCGGGGTGTTTTCCTCAGAAATAAGCGTTGTACCGATAGCAGAAACGGCTTGGTTTTGCTGAGATATTTTCATGCAAGAATAACCTTCGGAGACAAGTACCCAGAGATTTATCAGCACGCTTGCCGCAAGACAAACCCACACAAAAGGCTTTTCAAGCTGCTTTTTCAGTTCATAAAGTATCAGCATTTCCGCCCTCCGCGTCTCGATAAAGGTACAGAAAAACGTCCTCAAGTCCTGCGTTTTTCGGAGCATATCCCTCGCTTCCGTCGCCTATAAACCGCAGAAAAGCCCTGTCGCCCTCAAAGCGCTCGGAAAGCACAAAATGCTTTTGCGAAAATTCCGCTGTTTCGGCTGTGGGAAGCTCCGCTTCATATACCATTCCCGAAAGCCTTCCGCAGACCTCGGCTACTGTTTCGTTGCAGTAGATTTTTCCGTTTTGCAGCATAATAATGCGGTTTGCGATACTTTCAACGTCCGACACAATATGAGTGGAAAGTATAACAATCCTGTCCTTTGAAAGACCTGCAATAATATTTCTGAAACGTACCCGCTCCTTTGGGTCAAGTCCCGCCGTAGGCTCGTCCAACAGCAGCAGCTTCGGGTCGTTCAGCAAAGCCGCCGCAATCCCCACACGCTGTATCATACCGCCCGAAAACTTCTTCATTTTTACATTCTTCACATCCGAGAGTGCCACAAGGGAAAGAAGCTTATCAACACGCTGTTTAGCGGCGGGTTTCGGAATACCTTTAAGAGCGGAAAGATACAGCAGATAGGCGGTGGGCGTGTAGCTTCTGTAAAAACCGAACTGCTGTGGGAGATAACCTATAACGTCACGATATTTCTCGTCAAGGGCGGTAATGCTCTCGCCGTTCCACAAAACTGCTCCCGATGAGGCGAAATGCAGCGTTGCAAGCAGCTTTATGAGTGTGGTTTTGCCTGCCCCGTTGGGAGCAAGCAAGCCGTAAACCCCGTTCTCAAAGTCAATGTTTATATCGTCGAGAACAGTGTGATTGCCGTATTTCATTGTAACATTCTTAACGGACAGCATAGCAAAACCTCCTGTTTATTTTGTTGAGAACCGATTGGTTGAGTATAAGCAAGGTAATTCCGAGAATCAGATATGCCGCTGTGGGAATATTTTTAAGCAGCATATTAAACCACGGGAACACGGATAAAACCAAACAAGCCCCCATAATTGCCAAGGGAATAAAGCAGCCCTTTACTCCATAGCGCAGCAGCGAAAGAATCATCACCAGCGCAAATAAAAACAGGGAGGAAAAGGAGATTGCCGCAAGCTCGGAAAAGGCAAAACCGAAACGCAAGGCTGCAATATATGCCGCCAACGCATTGAAAAGCATACAGAAAATTCCGCATAAAAACATTCGGAAAGCGCAGAGATGAAGCGCCGTATAGCGACAGGTCATTTTCACCTCAAAGCTGCCTTCCAACCGTTCTTTGAGGAAAGACAGCAGGAAAAACAACAGATAAAGAGCAGGAGAAGCCGAAAAAACAATTCCGTAGATATGCGGATTTATCTGTCGCTCGCCCACGGGAAGCCCACTCATCAATGCAATAACTGCTGCTCCAATTATAGCGGTAACAGCCACAACATCATAAATTCCGTAGAAGATATTTTTTATCCCAAGCCCGAAAAGCATATCCCGAATAAACTCTGTAAAGCCGGTTTTTTCGTTTGGCTTCGCCGCTTCTATGTTTGCATTTAATTTGGTGCGGCGCTGTTCGGCAGCGGTTATTTTCTGCCGAAGCTGTTCATTGTAGTTCACAGCAAGTCCTCCTTTTCAAGAAGTTTTTTCAGTTTTGCTCGGGTTCGATGTATCTTGACCCGTACATTAACTTCGGTAATTCCCAGCCGCTTAGCTATTTCCTTTGCGGGAACACCGCATACTGCAAAAAGATAAAAGCAGTCACCGTCAGTTTCACGAAGCCTTTCTATCAGCTCGAAAATCCGCTGTTCCTTTTCATTTTGCAGGTATATTTCCTCGGGAGAATTGCTTTCCGAAGGCTCCTCTTCGGGCAGCTGCAAAAAGCGGCGGTTTTTTCTTATTTCGTCAAAGGCACGGTGTTTTATGAGCGTAAAGAAATAGGTTTTAAAGGTAAACTCCGGACGATATTTGTCTCGGAAAACCCATAGTTTCACAAAGCAATCCTGCACAATATCCTGAGCAAGAACGTGATTCTTTACTATCGACTCGGCGAAGCGTTCCGAGGGTGTTCTCCAATCGGAAACAAGCTGCTCAAAGGCGGAATAGTCGCCCTGCTGCACTCGCTTCATAAGCTCAATATCGCTGCTCAGAATATCACCCGCTTTCCCTTTTCACTTACTTTAACGTTTGAGAGATTGAAATGTTACATATAATTATAACATATTTTTATAATATGCTGCAAAATTTGTTAAAAAATCAGAATTCTTATCGTTATGACAGTTACAAAACAAGCAAGAACATCTATGAAGGAGTTTTCAATTTCGGTTATCCTGTACCCAAAGTCGCCAAAAATAATTAGTTGGTTTTGACGGTTTATATTGAAACTTTTGTTTGATTGTGATATAATGAACAGTGATGAATAGGGGCGTATCGGGAAGAATACAGGAGGGCGCGGATAATGTTTAACAATGGCGATGAATTGAGAAAAATCAAAGGGCTGATTAAAGGCACGGAAATGCCCGATGTTATTTTAACGGAATTAAAAAAGTATTTTTTAGAACACTTTGATTGCGAAATATATGATTATATATGCGATAAAGTATCGGATGGCCGATTGCGGCTGAAATTTATAGTCTGGGATTATGAAACAGAAAAAATGTTCTATAAATCCTCGGATAATTTTTATGGTCCCGATAAAAAGAAGATAAATGAGATAAAAACCGAGTTTTCAAAGTTGTGCTTGAAAAATAATCTGCATAAGGATTATTGGGAACCGGAGAGATATTTTGCTGTGCCCTCCGAAGTAAAAAGTGATTTGCTTGGTGATGTTCAAAAAAGAGTTCAGGCGCAGATAGCTGATTATTTGGACAACATAAAAGCAGTGAAGGAAGTGGCTTTTTGGTTTGGTTCAGTACACATTTTTTATGAATTAGATGAAGATATTGAATTAAACAGGAAAAATGGCGTTTCGGATAAAATTGAAACGGACATTTTTCAATATAAAAAAGCGGTTGATGAATTTGATGTTTGTGATAACAGCGGAGTAATATTCTCTAGCATTCAAACATTGAACGAGAAATTTGGAGGCAGTATGCAGCACTATTTCAATTAAGCAAAGTGGGCGAAAAAGCAAAATTCCCATTATCATAACACACGACCAAAGATTTTTTTCTTTGGTCGGTTTTGTTAGGAAATGTGGTTTTTCAAAACAAAGAACAACGGGCATTTTCCCGAAAAACAAAAACCTCGCAAGCGGCTTCATTAAGCCATTTGAGAGGTTAGAAGCTGGTGACCCGTATGGGAATTGAAACAAGCTCCACGCATTTTGAGATTTTCAGTATCGTGCGAAATATGGCTTTGTTATGCGGTTTATAGCAACTTACGCAAAACACAAATTTCATAAATTCCCGTATCTTTTTGTAACAATAAGACCCAAATAAGACCCATAGATTTGATTTCCCATTGGATATTTCTGCGACCGAGCCGCTCTATATAGGGCGGGTTTGCGTGATTAGTTAAGGAGTAGAATTCTATTGTCAAGAAGCACTGCGAGATATTTTTTTCGTAGCGTTTTTGAATTAATTCTGTCTTTTCATTCTATGACTTGTTCAGTTTCAATAATCCCCATCTGCAAGAAAGCAAGTGTAAGCAGCGAAAATAGCCGAAAGCCTTTACCTGACAAGTATTCGTTTTCCTGTCTGCTGAATACCTCATGGCTGGCTGTCGAGAAATCATCTATATCGAAAGTTAGTTTCTCGTTTTCCGGATATTTCAAAAACTCAACCGCAGCGTTTAATAGTGTGTTTTCCGAAATTTTGTTCAGTTGAATATCCCCGTTGTTACCAATGTACGCTTTGGCATTCTTTCCAAGCCTAAACCGCAAATCAGTTATATCTCTAAAAATAGAAATAATATAGCTCTCTATGCTCGGATAGCTTAAAAGCAGCTGCCCTGCTTTGTGTTCAGCGTTATCATACGGGTTCGCAAGCGAAAGAATGTAATCTTCAATCAGCCCGGGATTATTATTTGATTTTGGACACGATCAAACTGATAGTATATTGCCGATTGTTCTACCGAAGCAAATCAAACACATCGTCCAAATATGTTTCGTTTTCGCTGATGTCACGGATATTACTCTCACGAGTATTGATGACTGCTACCTGAGAAAAGCGGTCATGGTTACTGGTGAAGAATGTCGGTTGGTTTCTACGCTTTTCGATATAGCTGTATCCGAGAAGATTGCAGAATATCTGCTTTAAGAGCGAAAACTCCACTTACTTCCTTCCACGATAAAGAGAACTCTACCAATGTGTTTGTCTTTATTCAGTTTCATCGTTAACCTCTTTATAGTCGGGAAGCCCACCGAAAACACCGCTGACATACATCTTCTCAATGTTCTGTGCGGAGCGCGGCTGTTCCGAGGAAAAACGTTTTACAGAGCTTCCGTCTTCATTTCTGAATTCAACAACATACTCTTGGTCTGGACGAAGGATGGAATTACTGAGCAGGTTGGTTGAATGAGAAACAAATATCATTTGTGCGCGGTTTGATTTTTCCATGAAATACTTTACCAAGAGGCTTTCAAGGTCATTATGGAATCCACTTGAAAATTCGTCGATAAGAAGCATTCCGTCATTTTTTATAACAGTTAAGAATGCCGGAAGTATGCGGATAAGATTTTGATTTCCTAGAGATTCTTCCATAATGGGAATCGGAACATCAATCCCCTTGCGCTTAAGGAAGATGGATTTTTTGCTATTGTCATCTCCGACAATGAATTGAATTCCTCCACCTTGACTACTATGTTCATATTCAATATTCTGCTCAAAATTGTACTCATTAAAGAAGTTGTTGATTGCCTCGCAGCCGCCATTGTCAAGATAGCGTAATGCCGATACCTCTGCTGCTCCATAGGTAATAATCTTTTTATCAAATAAATTTAGATAAACAGATTTTTTCAGATAGTCTATCCATGCGCTTAAAACAGGATTGGAGGGAAACTTTGTATTAAAGTACAACGTCCTCAAAAATAGAGTATCCTTGCCAACATCGGAATCGTCATAATTCACCCCGGTGGGTTCGGCAATATATGCCTTCGCAGACAAACCCATTCTTTCAAGCATAAGCTTATCATCAAGGTGGAGCTTTTCAGTAATCATATCTCTTTCTGTGTCAAACTCAAAAAAATACTTTATTGTTTTATTTTCAATCAGAAACTCATATTCAAGAGAATACTGTCGGCGCTCTCCGAAAATACAGCGAAACATACCCGAATTAAGATTCCTTTCGGAAAACAGGAGGTCTAGGAGCAGCTTGATTCCAAGAATAATTGTAGATTTACCGGAAGCATTCGCTCCGACAAAAATGCAGCCTTTCAGAACACCATTATCTGCCACATTCTATGTAAAAAATGTATCTAAATTCTTTAACAACTCAACTTTTTTCCACACTCCTGCAAAAATCCTGATTTATAACCTCGTGTACAATTATCATAAAGCACATCATCTCTCAAGCAACTATTTTGATATCATTCTATTTGAGCAGACACACAAAAAATCACCCAACTATGAAGTGGGTGATTTTCGTTTGAATATGTTATATGCTCCGCACAAACCGCGAAAATGCGCGATTCCCCTCGTCCGTTCTCTTGAAAACGCCCGCGTCTTCAAGCACCTCAAGAAATGCTTTGCCGATTTCCTGTTCAAGAATTATTCTTGCATTTTCTTTGCAAAAATCGGGATGCCGCAAGAGAATTTCATTTGCCCATTCTGCGTGACTTGCTGTTAACGGATTGTTTTCAAGGTCTTTTCCCGACAGAAGCGCTTCTTCAACAGCTTTCAATTCCTCCGCAAGCCGCGAGGGCAGCACCGCAAGTCCCATAACCTCAATAAGCCCGATGTTTTCCTTTTTTATGTGGTGCAGAGAGGGGTTTGGGTGAAAAACACCGAGCGGGCGCTCTTCTGTTGTAATATTGTTTCGCAGCACAAGGTCGCACTCGTAAATATCGCCGTTTTTTCTTGCAATAGGCGTGATTGTATTGTGAGGAACACCGTCTGTTTCAGCGAAAATAAAAGCGCTTTCGTCCGTGTATTTGCGCCATTTTTCGAGAATTTCTCCGCAGCACTCCGAGAGCTGTTTTCTGTCCTCGGAAGTTACGCGTATAACCGACATTGCCCATTTTACAATTCCCGCTTTAACCTTCGGATATTTTTCAAGAACAAACTCGGTTTCAATCGGTGCTTTCGCCATTGCAAATGTGTATCTTCCGCCCTGAAAATGCTCGTGGCTTAAAATAGAACCGCCCACAATTGGAAGGTCGGCGTTTGAACCAACAAAATAATGCGGCAAAAAATCCACAATATCAAACAGCTTTTCAAATACTGCGCTGTCAATTTTCATCGGAACGTGCTTTTCGTTGAACACGATACAATGCTCGTTGTAATAGCCGTAGGGCGAGTATTGAAGCTGCCACTTTTCGCCGTTTACCGTAATCGGCACGGGGCGCAGATTTTGCCTTGCGGGGTGATTTATGTTGCCCGCAAAGCCCGCATTTTCGGGGCAAAGCTGACATTTCGGATAAGCTGTTGTCTGCGCAGTTTTCGCGGCTGCTATATCACGCGGGTCTTTTTCGGGTTTGGAACGGTTTATAGTGATATCCAGCGTGCCGTATTCGGATTCGTAAGTCCACTTCAAATCCTTTTCAATTCTGCCTTTGCGGACATAGTTCAGCTTTTGGCTGAAATCAAAATACCAATCCGTTGCGGCTTCGGGCGATTTTTCATAATTCCGATGAAATTCGGCTGTTACCTCTCTCGGCATTGGCGTGAGAATGCCCATAAGTTTTGTATCAAACAGGTCGCGGGAGTTTGCCGTATCGTTGATTATCCCGTTTTCACAAGCATATTCAATCAGCGGAACGAGGATTTCATCAATGGTTTCGCCATTGTATTCTTCGACAGTTTCTTCCCAATCCGAAAGCTGAAACACCTCCATAAACCGATTGCGAATGACATAAATATCTTCTTCTGCTATCAGCTCGTTTTTCAAAGCGTAGCTTATCAGACGTTGAATATTATCATAAATCATAAACTCAACTCCTTATGCGTTATAGCCGTTTGGGTGGTTTTTATGCCAGTTCCATGCACTTGCAATAATTTCCTCAAGGCTGTCGTGAACGGGCTTCCAGCCGAGAATTTTCTTTGCTTTTTCGCTCGACGCAACAAGTCTTGCGGGGTCGCCTGCACGCCGTTCGGTTTCTATCGCCGGAATGGAATGTCCGGTTACTTTTCTTGCCGTTTCTATTACCTCTCTTACCGAATATCCAACGCCGTTTCCCAGATTGAAAATATCGCTTTCGCCGCCGTTCATCAGATATTGAACGGCAAGTATATGAGCCTGAGCTAAATCTGTAACGTGAATATAGTCGCGGATACAAGTTCCGTCGGGTGTGTCATAGTCAGTACCGTAAATAGAAATTGCCTCTCGCTTGCCGTTGGGAACTTGCAGAATAAGAGGAATCAGGTGACTTTCGGGATTGTGCGCTTCGCCGATTGTACCGCTCTCGTCCGCTCCGCAAGCGTTGAAATAGCGCAAGGAAACATAGCGCAACCCGTGAGCGTTCGCAGTCCACTTGAACATCTTCTCCATAGCAAGCTTGGTTTCGCCGTATGGGTTGGTAGGACAGGTTCTGTCGGTTTCAAGAATCGGAATGTTTTCAGGTTCGCCGTAGGTTGCGGCAGTCGATGAGAACACGATTTTTTTTACGTTGTTCTTCACCATCGCCTCCAGCAAAACCTTTGTTCCGCAAAGGTTGTTGTCGTAATATTTCAGCGGATTTGTAACGCTTTCGCCAACAAGAGAAAATGCTGCAAAATGAATCACAGCGTCAATTTGCTCTGAATTGAACAGATAGTCCAGAAATTCAGCGCTGCGAATGTCCCCCTGATAAAATCTTGCGGCTTTCGGAACTGCACTGCGGAAGCCTGTTACAAGATTATCCGCAACAATTACTTCGTGTCCCGCTTTTACAAGCTCCAGCGCGGTATGAGAGCCGATATAACCCGCGCCGCCCAATACTAAAATTTTCATAATAATCCCTCCGTTATTTCAACTCCGCCTACCGAACGAATCTTCAGCACATAACAGCTGCCGTTACCGTAAACACGATTCATTTCACTTACATATTCGCTCACCTTATCGGTTGGTACAAACGCCTGTATTGTTCCCGCAAAGCCGCCGCCGTGGACGCGTACAGCTCCCTTTTCTCCGAGAATCCTTTTGCTTAACATAATGCCGATTGAAAGCGCCTGCTCGGTCGGTTGTGAACAAGAATACAGATTTTGCAGAAGATTTGCCGATGACTCTCCCGACTTTTTGACAAGTTCAAGGAAATAATCCATATTTTCGTCTGAAAGAGCATTTGCCTCTTGTACTGCGCGTTTGTTTTCCGCAAAGAAGTGTGCGGCTCTCATAACGGCACGGTCGGAGCATTTTTCTCTAAGCTGCGGAATTGCGCTGTAGAAATCGTCTTCGTTTACATCTCTCAAAAACGTTTTTCCGAACTGCGCTGCAATGCCTTCCATTTCAGAGCGAATTGCAACATAATCCTCTGTCAAATCGGCGTGACTTCCCTTGGTGTCGGTAATGCAAAGACAATATCCCGCATTTTCAAAGTCAAACGGAAAGCTCTTTATTATCGGATTTTTGGTATCGTGAAAATCAATGGAAACAAGCCCGCCCACAGAGCTTACCATCTGATCCATCAGACCACTTTTCTTCCCGAAATACACATTTTCCGCATACTGCCCGATTTTTGCAATCTCGACAGCACCGGCTTTTCCGTTGTTGTAGTGGCGGTCAATAATTGTGCCTACCAGCACCTCAAATGCCGCTGACGAGGATAATCCGCTTCCGCTTAGTACGCTGGAAGTCGTGTATGCGTCAAAACCGCATACCTCAACGCCTTTTTCACGGAATTTCGCTGCAATTCCACGGATAAGCGCCGATGAGCTTCCTTTTTCATCATCATGCACGGAAAGGTCATTTAAGTCAACGTTGTTGGGGGAATGTCCCTCGGACTGCAAACGAATCACACCGTAATTATGAAACGATACAACCGCGATTATATCAAGATTTACAGCCGCCGCAAGCACGCAGCCGTGCTGGTGGTCGGTGTGGTTTCCGCCGATTTCCGTGCGCCCGGGCGCTGAAAAAACGTAAATTTCTTCGCGGTTGGGGAAATATTCGCGGAATTTCTCAACTGCGTCTATATATCGCTGCTTTTGCTGTGAAATTGTCTGCTCGCAGTTGCCGTAAAGCGTTTTCAATACTTCATCAAAAGCGCCCTCGCTTAGCTGCTCCTTGAATTTCTGAAAGTTCATAAGGCGTCCTCCTGTTATTTTTCAGCGGTAAAATGCAATTCAACCGGCGCGTAATCGCCCCAAGTCTTTGGCAATAATATGCCGCCGCTCATAAGTGCACGTCCCTTATAACTTTCGCCACTTTCGGCTAGGCGGTATTTTGCTTCGGGAATAAGTCCGCGCAGCTTTAATCGGTAACGGGTGTGGTTAGGCTCGGTATGGAAAACCACTCCGTTTACAAGTGCTTCTTTGCCGTCATTTGAAACAAATTCCCACGCAGCGAGTTTATCTGTCAAAGGATTGCTCAGACGATAGTAAAGACCGTTATGGATAAGCGGACCGTCCTTCTTAAAGCGAACAATCTGATTTTTAACCTGTTCTTTTTCGCTGTCGGACAGGGTGTTAAGGTCAAGTTCATAACCGAAACTGCCTGCCATAGCAGTAATCGCTCTTGCTTTAATTGGTGTTACTCTGCCTGTCTGATGATTCGGTACGGCGGAAACGTGGGAGCCGACTGTCGAAACAGGATAGAAAAATGATGTTCCGTACTGAATTGCTGTTCTTTCAATAGCGTCCGTGTCATCGCTGCACCATATCTGCGGGCAGTAGTAAAGCATTCCCGCGTCAAAGCGTCCGCCTCCGCCGCTGCATCCCTCAAAAAGCACCTCGGGGAAATCACGCGTGAGCCGCTCAAGCAGCTCATACAGCCCGAGAACGTACCTGTGCGGCATTTCACCCATATTTGCGCTTTCAAGGCAAGCGGAATACCAATCGCATATACTTCTGTTCATATCCCATTTTATATAGGAGATGTCGGCGTTTTTCAGAACTCGCGAAATCGAATTGTAAAGGTATTCTCTCACATCAGCTCTTGTCATATCAAGGAGCAGCTGAAATCTGCTGCGGTTAGGTTTTCTGTCGGGAATTTGTATCGTCCATTCGGGGTGAGTACGGTAAAGCTCGCTGTCCTCGGAAACCATTTCAGGTTCAAACCATAAGCCGAATTTCATTCCAAGAGCATTGATTTTTTCCGCAAGCGCTCCCAGTCCGCCGTGGAGCTTATCTGTATTGACAAACCAGTCCCCAAGTCCCGAGCAGTCGTCGTTTCTCTTGCCGAACCAGCCGTCGTCCAACACCAGCATATCTACGCCAAGAGCGGCAGCCTGCTGTGCAATATCAAGTATCTTTTTCTCGTCAAAATCAAAATAGGTTGCTTCCCAGTTGTTTATCAGAACAGGGCGCTCTGCGAGCTGATACTTTCCGCGGCAGATATGCTCGCGAATTGTTTTGTGGAAATTGTGGGAAAGCCGCTCAAAGCCGTTTGCGCTGAACGACATAACTGCTTCGGGTGTGCAGAATTTCTCTCCCGACTTCAGCTCCCAGCGGAAAAGTTCGGGATTTATACCCATAACAAGCCGTGTCTGGTCAAGTTGGTCGTACTCTATCTTTGCTGAGAAGCTGCCGCTGTACATAAGCATAGCGCCGATACAGTTTCCGTTTGTTTCGGTGCATTCCTTATTGCACAGAATGATACTCGGATTTTGCTGATGGCTTGAAGTACCTCTGCGCGAGGAGCTTTCCTGTATTCCGTGAGCAAGCGGAAGCCGCTCCGTAATCCTTTCAAGTGTGTGTCTGCCGTGGAAATGAACCCACTCGGTATAATCTCTCGACAGATCAAGGCAAAGGCTTGAAGCATTTGTAAGGAAAACGCTGTTTTCGCCCTTGTTTTCAACAACTGCGCTCCGTGTTATAATATCCAGTTTCGGCAATATTCCGTATTTCAGCGTTACAGTAATTTCCGATGCGGTATCTTTAAGATAAATTTCAAGCGTTTGCGATTCTGAGTTTTTGGCGTAAACGGCAGGAAGTCCCTCTATCGAATATTTGCCATCCGATATTTTGTATCCTGTGTATCTCAAATCAAGCGCACAGCTTCCGTTGGAATGAACAGCAGATACTGCGCTTATCCTGTAATCTCCGATACCGGCGCAGGAGTATTCGAGGGGGAGGGTATCAAGGGAATAATTGCGGCGGTTTTCTGCTTCATAGATGTTCCCGGAAAAGCCGACATCGTGATATTCGCAGAGATACTCCATACTCATACCCACTTTTTCACCGTACCACAAGTGCCGCAGTACGCCGTATTCATCAGCCATAAGCTGATATTCCGAATTGTCGGTTTCTATGATAAAAAGCCTTGATTTTTCATTTACGGTAACAGGCATTTTATTCACCTCTCACTTTATCTCAAAATTATAGGTTGACAAGTCAGCGTCAAGCGTGATGGAGTGTTCGCCGCAGCTTCTTGTAATAACAAGCCTGTCGCTGTCCGTTTCGACCGAAATACTGCCCTCAAGTCCGAATGCGGGGTTGGAATTTCTAAGTTCCATAAGCTCCTTCAGTTTTTGAACAACAGGTCTTTCCTGCTCTTTTTCAACGTCCTCGGCAGTGTAGTAATGACGGTTGATGTCACGCCCGTTTTTAGTGCGCTCCATAAGCTCAATATCATTAGAGCCGGCAAGCATTCCCACATAATAAACCTGCGGAATACCGGGGGCGAAAAACTGTATCGCTCTTGCAAGAAGATACGCACTGTCGTTGTCGCCGAGTGCCGAATAATAGGTCGTGTTCACCTGATAAATGTCAAGATTGTTGTACGCTTCGGAGCTGTATATCATCTTTACGTTTGCGCCCTTTGAGTACATCTGGTTTTTGACCTTTTCTATCTCCTCATCGGGAAGCAGGTCCTTCACGTCAACAATGCCTATTCCGTCGTGAGTGTCAAGCGTTGTAAATTGCTTCATAGGACATTTCAGCAGCCAATTTTTCAGATATTCTCCCGTGTGATTATACAGCGCGTGGAGCGTAAGGACAGGCAGCGCAAAATCGTATATCCAGAAGCCCTTGTCTGCTATTTTCATCGGAATAGTGTAATGCTCGTGTATCTCCGGAAGAATTTCCGCGCCGCCCTCGGAAGCGATTTTTTCAATATCGTAAAGCAGCTCCCATATATCCGGCTCTATGAAGAAACAGCTTGTTCCCGCTTTTTTCACCGCGTAAGCAAATGCGTCAAGTCTTATTACCGACGCTCCTCTGCGGCACATTTCCCTGATTGTATCTTTTATGAAATCTTTTGTTCTGTCTTTTGTTATATCTAAATCTATCTGTTCCTCGCAGAAGGTGCACCACACCTTCTCTGTTGTTCCGTCAGCAAACTTTGCCTCAATATACGGCGCACGGGGCTTGCGCTTATAGATAATGTCGGTCTGTTCGGGGGTAGGCTCACCGTTTTCCCAGAAATCCTTGTAACGAATAAACATATCCTTGTACTCGGACTCGTCCTTTTTCTCAAGGAAATCCTTGAAATACTCCGAGCTTGCCGAGATGTGATTTACCATAAAATCAAACATCAGATAGTATTCTTTTCCAAGCTCCTCAATATCATCGAACGTGCCGAAGCTCTCGTCCACAACGTCATATCTCATCGGAGCAAATCCCCTGTCTGCCGATGACGGAAAAAACGGAAGAATGTGAACTCCGCCAACTGCCTTATTGTAGTGTTTGTCAAGAACTGCGTGAAGCTCGCGGATATTTTTACCCATACTGTCCGCGTAGGTAATAAGCATTATTTTGTTCTGTATTTTCATAGCGATTTTCCTTTCTGCTAGTGCTTTCCCCCGCCGTGCGGCAGGGGAAATTGTATGCAAATTAACCCTTTACTGCTCCGGTTGAAACGCCGCCGATTATCTGCTTCTGGCAGAAAACATAAAGTATCAGGATTGGCAGCAGCGCCAGCAGATACGAAGCAAATGCAAGATTGTAATTTGTGCCGAACTGCGTCTGGAAATTAAGCTGAGCAAGAGGCAGAGTGGTATTTTCGCTTCCCGACATAATAACAAGCGGAGTCATAACGTCGTTCCACGTTCCGAGCGCGGTAAGAATGGCAACCGTTGCGTGCATCGGCTTCATCATCGGGAAAATTATCGTCCAGTAGGTTCGCCACGCAGAAGCTCCGTCAATATCTGCCGCTTCCTCCATAGCCAGAGGAACATTCTTCATATATCCGCTGTACAGCATAACGTTCATCGGCATATAGAACACGGTGTAAAGAAGGATTACTCCGAACATATTGTCCAAACCGAGAATTGAAGTCTGCTTGACGAGAGGCATCATAAGTATCGCAAACGGCACGAACATACCGCTTACAATGTAGAAATATATCATCTTGAATTTCTTTTTGCGGCTCATATTTCTGCCAAGAGCATAACCTGCCATTGAATGAATGATAACCGAGAGAACAATGGACGCGCCTGTTATCAGAACACTGTTTCCGAGAGAACGCCAGAAATCCGTTACACGCATAGCCTCGGCGAAATTATCAAGGCTGAAGTGCTGCGGCAGGCTCAAAGCACCCGAGATATCGTTTG
>CAMEQX010000001.1 GCA_945933905.1 uncultured Clostridia bacterium | reverse complement strand
GCTGAACTTCGGGATTTCCGAGCTTGCCCTTTGTCTGCCCCTCAAACTCGCACTCGGGGAGCTTTACGGAAATAATCGCGTTTATCGCCTCGCGGATTGCCTCGCCGCTGAAACCCGTAAAGACCTTTTCTTCCTCGCCCTTTTTGCCGGGCTTTTTCTTGACCTTGTTTTTTTCGTTATTTTCCTTGAAATTCTTGGTATAGTCGTTTACAACCTTATTGAGAGCGCGCTTGAAGCCAAGCTCGTGCATACCGCCCTCACCCGTGTGAATATTATTTGCAAACGAGCGGAAAACCTCGCTGTTGAAATCATCGGTATATTGAAACGCGATTTCAACCATAATATCATCGACATTTCCCTTGAGATAAATGATATCGGGGTGAAGGACATTTGCGCCGCGCTTTTTGTTCAGCCACTCGATATAAGAGCAAATTCCGCCCTCGTACTGATAGGTTTCATCAGCGCGATTATTTTCATCACGCAAATCGTGAAGCGAGATAACAAGCCCCGCGTTAAGAAAAGCCTGTTCTCTCAAGCGCTCCTGAAGCGTTTCAAAGCTGAAAACAGTCGTGTGGAAAATTTCGCCGTCCGGCTTGAAGGTAACCTGAGTTCCCGTGTGGTCGGTTTCGCCGATAATTTTGATGGGCTCAGCGTAGGTTCCGCGGTCAAATCGCTGAAAATGAACGTTTTTGCCGTCGTGGATTTCAACCTCAAGCCACTCCGAAAGCGCGTTTACAACCGAAGCGCCGACGCCGTGCAGACCGCCCGAAACCTTATAAACGCCGTTGTTGAACTTACCGCCTGCGTGAAGCACGGTAAAAACGAGCGTTGCCGCGGAGATGCCCTCGGCGTGATTTATACCCGTAGGAACGCCGCGTCCGTCGTCGATTACGCGAATAACGTTATCGGGAAGAATAGACACGTCGATATGCTTGCAGTATCCCGCAAGCGCCTCGTCAATCGCATTATCGACAATTTCATATACAAGGTGATGCAAACCGCCCTCGCCTGTCGAGCCGATATACATACCCGGACGCTTACGCACGGGGTCAAGACCTTTAAGGACTTGTATACCGTCGCCGTCATAGTTCTTGTCAACAACGTTTTCGTTTTCAGCCATAAAAATACTCCTTTAAAAAATCACACTAACCATATTATATATAGTATATCACAAAACCGCATAAATTTCAAGCATTTTACGCTTTTTAATAACATTTTTTTCAGCATTTTTCGCGCGCTCTGAGAGCGATTGTGCGGTTGGAAACATTTGAGATAAAGACGTTTTTTTCCGTGACGATAAAGCTCTTGGGCATATCCTCGGAAACGTTTACAACAACTCCCTTTTTCTGACAAAAATTAAGAAACTCCGCGGTTGTTCGGCTCACGGAGCATTCTTCAATATCGAAAATCCCGATAACTTCATCGGATTTGACGGTGATTTCACCGCCGAGGTGCAAGAACATAATTTTCTACCTTTCTTCAAAAATTGTTGAAAAAGCGTCAGATTTTCGTAAATTGACCGTTTTCGACATTCCAAGCGTTTCCGCCGCTCATTGAGGAGAGGTCGTTTAGATTACAGCAAGTAATAAAAACCTGACTTTTTTCAATATGGTGAATAATATAGTCGCGCCGAACGTAGTCCAGCTCGCTGAAAATATCGTCGAGAATGACCACGGGGTTGGTTTTGTTCTTTCGGCGAATAATTTCCGCCTCGGACAATTTAAGCGCAAGAGCGGCGCTTCTGAGTTGTCCCTGAGAGGCAAAATCGCGCGCGGCGAGTCCGTTGACGAAAAAATTAACGTCGTCGCGATGAACTCCCGCCAAAGTATAGCGCAGCTTCATCTCAGCGGAGAGATTTTTCTCCAGCTCTTTCTTGTAAATCTTATACAATTTGTCAATATCATCAAAGTTTATACTTTCCGACTTAAAAACAGAGCTCTGATAATCCATATCAAGCGTCTCCGCGCCGCTTGTCAGCTCGGAATAAATCTCACCTGCGCATTTTTTCAGAAAATTGAAATACTTGAGCCGCCCGTAAGTAACGTTTATCCCCTCCGTCGCGAGAACCTCGTCCCACGCGGCAACCTGCGCGGAGAGTTCTTTTTTATCTCCGAAAAATCCCGCGAGTATATTATTGCGCTGTTTTAACGCTTTGTTATATCTCGACAGCTTTTTCAAGTGCGTTTTCGTCTGCATAAGCGCAACATCATCGAGATAATTTCTCCGCAGCTCCGGCGCGCCTTTGATTAAATTTAAATGTTCCGGTATAAAAACGACATATTTCAACACTCCGTATAATTCCGCAGCGTCTTTCATCTTGATATTATTGTACGTTATCTCAACTACACCTTTACTAATAGTATAATTTATAATATTTTCACGCTCTGTAATATCATCACGAAACTTCAGCCGCACCAAAACCTCAGCTTTCGGGTTATCCGCGGGCACAAACTGCGAAAAACGAACGCGTCGGAAACTCCCCCCAAGGCAAACCGAGATTGCTTCGCAAAGGTTGGTTTTCCCTTGGGCGTTTTTTCCGACGAAGATGTTTAAATTACGGTCAAAGCAGATTTCCGCTTCCTTTATGTTGCGGAAATTGCGCAAATAGATTGAGGTAATATACATTACTCCGATTTTTCCTCGGCAGCAGCCTCCTGCTCGTCATAAACGACCTTATACTTCTTGTTCTTATATTCGATAACGTCGCCCGGTTTGATTTTTTTACCGCGCTTTGTGCAGCAAACGCCGTTCACGTTGAATTCACCGAGGTCAATCAAAATTTTCGCTTTTGCGCCCGTTTCGGAAAATCCCGCAAACTTGACAAGCTGGTCGAGCTTAATAAAAGGGGTAACGATTTTTAATTCTTCCATTTTCCTAACCTTTCTCTAAACAAATAGTAAAATTTTATCAAAAATATACTTTCTGATAATTTATTTTAATCTCATGGGCAGTAGGAAGAACGTAAACTCCTTTCCTTCCATGGGAATAATCAAAACAGGCGAAACCGCCGAGCCCGTGAGAATTACCTTAACCTTATCCGTATCGCACGCTTTGAACGCGTCGAGCAGATATTTTGCGTTAAAGCCGATTGTGATAGGCTCGCCGTTATACTTTACGTTGATTTTGTCATAAACTTTACCAAGAGTTGTCGTACAGCTCATTGTGATTGAGTCGCTTCCGAACTCGCAGCGAACCGGCGACTTGTTTTTCTCGTTGATTACAAGCATCGCTCTGTCAAGCATATCGATAATCTCGCGGCAATTTACCTCCGCAAACACATTTCCGTCACAGTTGAGGTGTTTTCTGTACTCGAGAAAATCGCCGTTAATCAAGCGAGAAATCATCGTGTATTTTCCAACTTCAAAGGAAATCTGGTTTTTATCTATACAAACTGTAACATTCTTGTCATTTTCATCACAGAGTATATGTGTAAGTTCCTCAAGCGTCTTGTTCGGAACGATAAAATCGATATTCTCGTAGGTCACGTTCTCCTGACGAAGCGCAATTCTGATACCGTCAACCGCAACAACGCTCAGAACGTTATCGACAATCTCAAACTTGCAGCCCGTGAGCGCGGGTTTTGTGTCGGTGGTCGCGCAAGCATACTTTGTCTGATTTATCATACTTTTCAGCAACGGCTGCGGCATAGAGAACCCGCCTTGATTTCCCGTCTGCGGAACGGGCGGATATTCGTCCGCTCTCATACACTTAATGAAAAATTCTGTCAAAGTGCTTTTAATAGTCGCGGTTTTATTTTCCCCGATATCAAATTCCAATATACCCGACGGCATTTTTCTTACAATTTCGCACAACATACGCGCGTTAATAACGGTGCTTCCGTTCTCGCTTCCGGTTACGGAAACTTCCGTTCTGATACCTATTTCGAGGTTATAGCCCGTGATGGTGAGCTTATCGTTTTCAAGCTCCAGCAGCAAGCCCTCAAGCGCGGGAATGGTTGATTTTGCAGCCGACGCTTTTGAGGTTGTGTTGAATGCCTCGAGAATTATTTCTTTAGCAACTGAAAATTTCATAAAACTCTCCTTAAATTATCGTCATCAAAAATCGCTGATATGATATCATATTATTATATATTTAATAATAATAATAATAATAATAATAAAGGCGGTGAAAATTGTGGAATACTGAAAAAATGACTTTACAGAGCCATTTTCAAGGCGAAAAATTTTAACAGAACGATGTGAAGAAAAACCGAAAAAGTTTAAAACTTTTTTCACATTAAACAAACTGTTGATTAACGTTGAATAATTGTGAAAAAAATTGTTAAATTACTGGTTTGTCTTAACGTTCTTTATAATATCCTCAACAATCGAGCGGAAGCCGCTGTCGCGTTCCATTTCCTCTTTGACGGATTTTATCGCATAAACCATTGTTGAGTGGTCGCGCCCGCTGAATTCCTGTCCGATTGACTCGTAGGAAAGCTCCGTTACATTCTGGATAACGTAAATCGCAACCTTGCGTGCCTGAGAAATACTTGCTGTTCTTCTCTGAGAACGCATTTCATCTGGCTCTATGTTGTATATTTTCGCAACCTCGTTTATTATCTTATCAACGGTCACGGGGATAGGCTGATGGTCTGTCACGATATCCTTGATGACGTTCTGCGCAACGGCGATTGTCGGCTTAATCTGCGATACGGTAAACAGCGCGTTCAGCTTTGTGACAACGCCTTCAATCTGTCTGATATTTGACTTGAGCTTTGTGGCGATATAATCGGTTACGTCATCGGAAATATTGAAATGCAAAAGCTCAGCCTTTTTCTGAATGATAACCAGCCTTGTTTCATATTCCGGCGGATTTACGTCGGCGATAAGTCCCGAGCTGAACCGCGTTCTGAGTCTGTCCGAAAGAGATTTGATTTCTTTCGCGGGGCGGTCGGACGTGAGGACAATCACCTTATTCTGATTATACAGCTCGTTAAAGATATGGAAGAATTTTTCCTCCGTGCGTTCTTTACCTGCAATAAACTGAATATCATCAACCAAAAGCGCGTCGGCGCTGCGATATTTTTCATCAAAGCTCTCGACGGTATTTGAAGAAATCGCGTGATAAAACTCGTTTGTAAAGGTTTCCGCGGGGATATATACGATATTTATTCCAGGGAAATTTTTCTGCATCTCAAACTGAATTGCAGAAAGCAAATGTGTTTTTCCAAGACCGGAGTCTCCGTAAATAAAAAGCGGATTATATCTCTCGTGCTGTTTTTTGGAAACAGCCTTTGCCGCAGCGAACGCGAGGTTGTTTGAAGGCCCGACGATAAAGTTATCGAAGGTGTAGGTAAATTTCTTGTCGTAATTCACAACCATCTCGTTTACGGGCTCGGTGTTGATAAGCTCGGAGATAACCTGTTTTTGCGCGGAGATATTATCATCAACGACAATTTCAACCTTCATCGGCATACCGAGGATATTTTTAAGCTGTTCCTCAATCGACGGAAGATACAGCGACTTAAGCGTTTCTTTTTTGAAAACGTGGTCGGTTGCAAGCACAAAGGTGTTTCCTTCCATTCTGATAGGTACAAGCGGGTCTAGCCAGAGCTCACGCGCCGCGCTTGAAATGTCATATTCCTTGACGCAGTTATCGACAACACATTTGTAAATATCCGAAAGAGAAGAAAGATTATTCATTGTTGGTTCACCATTCCAAATTTTTAAAATCACAGTATTTTTCAATATTTATATCTATATAAATTGTACCATAAAAGTCGAAATTTTTCAAGCAAAAATACCAACTAAAAAATCGCAATATCTTGTGAATTTTCAACAAATAGTTTTACAAACTGTATTTTTTACAATATTATTACAAAATATAAAATCACAATTAAAACGGTTTTAAACAAGCCTTGTTGAAAGCAAAAAATAAAAATATACAGATAGCAAAGTTAATCAAATTGTTGAAAACTCTGTTGAATAAGTGTAAAAGTCACATATCCAAGCCAAATTTTGATAGGAAAAATGGGGAAAACTCAAATTTACTCTTTTTATTTTTAGAATTTTCTCGGAATTTACCTAAAAATTTACGAAAAGTATATTTTTTTCATCAACGAAACAATGCGATTTTTTCACCTTTTTGAATATTATTCGGAAATTTTGTTGAAAAGTTTTCATTTTTTGGAGAAATTACCTCAAAATCGGTGAGTTTTTCAACAATAAATATGTGAAAAGGCGTAATTTTGGTTGAAAACTATGTTGATAATGTTAAAATTCCTTATTAAATAGCGGAATTTTTTAGGTTTAGATTTTTGAAACAAAGGTTGAAAAGGCGTTAAAGTTATGTATAATAACTTTTTTATCAACAAAACCGTGTTGATTGTTGAAAGGAAAAAATCATCTTTTTGCACAAAAAAAGAGCGGATTTTCACCCGCTCGAATTGTTTTTAATACAAATTGTTCAGAATAAGCTCGGAAATCTTATAAAGCGGAGCCTGAACCTCAACCGCGCCGATTTTATAAGCTTCCATCGGCATTCCGTAAACCACGCAGGTTTCCTTGTCCTGACCGATAGTATATGCGCCCATCTGCCGCATTTTCAGCAAGCCTTCTGCGCCGTCGCGTCCCATTCCCGTCAAAATCGCGCCGATTGACTGCGCGCCCGCAACCTCGGCTACCGACGAGAACATCACGTCAACCGACGGACAGTGCCCCGAAACCTTTTCACCCGGCTTTGAGCTGATATAATAGCCCTGTCTGTCCTTGCAAAGCCGCAGATGATGCTCGCCCGCGCCGACAATAACCAGCCCTCTGCGCAGCCGTTCGCCCTCGACAGCCTCCTTGACCTCCATTTTACAGGAATTGTTCAGTCTGTCGGCATACAGCTTTGTAAAGCCCGCGGGCATATGCTGCACGACAATAACCGGCGGCGTGTCCTCGGGAAAAAACCTGATAACCTGTTCCAGCGCCTCCGTGCCTCCCGTAGAAGCCCCCAGCGCGATAATTGCCTCGCTTTTTTTCAGCCTTGTGTGCTTGATATAATTTTTGCTCAGGGCGGGATTTTCCTTGATTTCTCTTCCAACATTTGCGGAAAAAAGCGACTTTGTCTGCGAAACCTGTTCTCTTGCCTTTTGAGCAAACTGAACGGTACTCGCGGCGTTTGTAATTACAGACGAGCTTGCCGAGAATTTAACAAACGGCGGCTCCGGTGAAATAAACGCACTTGGATTTGTATGATTATAGGCTCTGCGAATTGCCCGACAAAGCTCCGCGGAAAAATTCGCCATCTCCTGACTGGTTCTTGTAAAAGGCTTTGAAAGAAATTCAACCGCGCCCGCGTTCAAACATTCGGCTCTTTTGCTGTCGGAGCTTGAAACGACGATTGTTGAAATATAATTCTGCGGAAGCAGCTTTTTGAGGAACGAAATTCCATCGATTTTCGGCATCTCGAGGTCAAGCGTCATAACATCGGGCTGATACTGTAAAATCATATCTCTTGCGGAATAAGCGTCGCCCGCTTTTCCGACAATTTCAATCAAATCGTCCTGATTGATATAACGTGCAATAACTTCTCTGAAAAGCATTGAATCATAAACAACCAATAATTTAATACGATTCATCGAAATTCACCCCAATAGCTTATACTATTATAATATATTATTTTTCTTGCTTGCGATAAATTGCCGGTTTTATGTATTCAAACTTTGTTTCCTGCCTGTTTACGCTTTCGGCGTGACCGATGAAAAAGTACCCGCCCGGCTTCACAACATCATAAAACCTGTTGACAAGCGCCTGTTTTGTGGGCTGGTCGAAGTAAATCATAACATTTCGGCAGAAAATCAAATCAAACGGATTTTTCACATATTTATCGGGCATAGGGTCCATAAGATTGAACGTTTTGAAGATAACCTCGTCCTTTATCCCCTGACAAATCTCATAGTTTCCGTTTCCGAGATTGTTGAAATAGCGGCATTTCCATTCCTTAGAAAGCCCCTTCATTCCCTCTTCCTGATAAACACCGGTTTTCGCTTTTCCGATAACATTCTGAGAAATATCCGTCGCAAGAATTCTGGTATCCCAGTTTGCCTTGTCTTTTCCGAAAAACTGGTCGATGAGCATAGCCATCGTGTAAACCTCTTCACCCGAAGAACAAGCCGCGCTCCAAATTCTCAGAACGTGGTCTTTGCAGACGGTTTTCATATACGGCAAAACCACGTCGTTCATAAAGGTATAGTGCTCGGGCTCGCGCATAAAAAACGTGTGGTTTGTCGTGAGTTTATTTAATATGGTAGTAACCTCGGCTCCTGTCGTATCGTTCATAACCGCGTCGAGATACTCGCTGTAATTCTTGAAATTACGTTCGCGAAGCATATTTCCAAGACGCCCTTGAACCAAAACGCGCTTTGCGGCTAAGTTTATGCCGAAATTATCGTACATATATTTAACCAGCCGTTGAAATTCAGCGTCGGTTATTTCCATTATTACGCCTCCTGTTCGTCGAGCAGCTTTGCTACGTCGAGAATGAGCTTTGTCTGCTCGGAATTATCGTCCGAGCGAATCATATACTGAATAAAAGCGTTTGTGTTGACGTTTTTGTTTTCGGGAGTCGCGGAAATATCACTTGAGTGAATATCCTCAACATTTGCGACATTATCCACGATAATTCCGACAGACGTTTCGTTAAACGAAAGCGTGATGATGCAGGTATGCGAGGTCACGGGAATTTCGGGCTTTCCGAAGCGCGTTCTGATGTCGATTACGGGAACAACCTTCGAGCGCACGTTGATAATTCCCTTGATATAATCGGGAACGTGCGGAACCTTTGTAATTCTCTGCATACCGATAATCTCGACAACGTGCTGAATTTCGATACCGTAAACCTGTTCGCCGATATTAAAGGTCATAACTTTTCCGAGGATTGTGTTGTCGGCAACAAGCTTTCTGTCGCCCGACTGCTGCTTTGCGACAGCTTCTTTGATTACGTCGTTTGTCATATTTCTTCCCCCTTAACCGATAAGCGTATTTGTATCAATGATAAGCGAAATGCTGCCGTCGCCCATAATCGTGCAGCCCGAAAGTCCCTCGCCCTTGATGTCATAGCGCGCAAGATATTTCGGGAAGGGCTTTACAACAACCTGCTGCTCACCGATAAGCTTGTCGGCGAAGATGCACATACTCTTGTTGTCGGTTTCAACCAGCAGCAGAATACCTTCCTTGAGGTCGGTGACTTCGGTTTCGATGCCGAATTTCTCGTGCATTCTGAGAATAGGATAGCAGATACCGCGAAGCATAATCATCTCGTTTCCGTCGGTATCGCGGAGAATTTGCTCGGGCTCAACCTTGAAGCTCTCGCGGATTGTCGAAATCGGGACAGTGAAAACAATGTCGCCGACAGAGATTTCCATTCCGTCGATAATCGCGAGCGTGAGCGGGATTTTTATGGTGAAGGTTGTGCCTTCGCCCTTTTTGCTGTCAACAACGATAGTTCCGTTGCACTTTTCAACGTTTGCTTTTACAACGTCCATTCCGACGCCGCGTCCGCTGAACTCGGTGACCTGTTCATTTGTGGAAAATCCGGGGAGAAGAATGAGGTTTTGGATTTCTTTTACGGTATATTCGCTCTCGGGCTTTGTGAGAACGCCCTGACGTCTTGCCTTTGCGAGAATTTTCTCGGGGTCGATTCCCGCGCCGTCATCGGAAACCGTGATAACAACCTCGCCCGAGGAGTTTTGCGCGGTGAGCTTGAGGGTGCCCTTTGCGGGCTTGCCGTTTGCGGTTCTGTCGTTGACATTCTCCTCAATACCGTGGTCCATACAGTTTCTTACAAGGTGCATAAGCGGGTCCTGAAGGCTATCGACAATGGACTTATCAACCTCGGTATCCTCGCCCTCCATCACGAATTCAACGTCCTTGCCGAGCTTTTTGCGCATATCGCGGACAATTCTGTTCATCTTCTGGAAAACGCCCGACAGCGGAACCATTCTGATTGACATAACGGTATCCTGAAGCTCGCCGGTGAGCTTTTTGAGGTCGCGCGCAGCCTTGCTGAAGCTTTCAAGCTCAAGACCTTCGAGGTCGGGGTTTGAGATAACCATAGACTCGGTTGTGATGATTTCGCCGACGATATCGTTGAGCGCGTCAAGCTTCGCGAGATTTACGCTGATAAGGCTCTGCTTCTGGCTTCCGCCCTGAGCGGCAGCGTTTGCGACAGCCGCCTGCGCCTTTTCAATCGCAGACTCCGTGGGAGCGGGCGTGGCTGCGGGATTTTCGGGGGCAGCTTGAACGGCTTCCTTTGCGGGCTCCGGAGGAATTTCAGCCTTCGGCGCTTCGGCAGCGGGAGCTTCCGTGGGTGCCGCAAGCACCTCGTAGGACTGAACGTTGAGCGCGGTTTCAATCTGCTTCAATATGTAATCCTGATTATCCTCAGCTGAGAAAGTAATCAAAAAGCCGTGCTCGATGATTTCCTTTGAGGTTTCGGGATTTGTTTCAACGTCTGCGGGATAATACTCAAGGAACGAGCATTCCTCGCGGATTGTGTTTATGAGGAGGAACGCGCGCAGGTTCTCCATCTGACAGCCGTCCTCGAAGAACACGCGAACGGAGGTTTTCTGTTTGTCGCTCGAAGCGGGAGCGGCAGCCGCGGGAGCTGCCTCGGCAGCGGGAGCTTCACCGATTGCTTCGCCGGAGAGCTTATCCTTTGCCTTCAAGAGCTTGTCGATAAGCTCGTCAAAGTTGAACTGCTCGTATTCTCCGCCGACATTATTCTGAATAGCCTCAATCTGCGCCTTGTAGGAGTCGGAAACCTGAAAAACGAGGTCATACACAAAGCTTACGTCGGTAACCAACTCGGGATTTTCGCGGATAACGAAGAACATATCCTCCGCCTTGTGAGCCAGCACGGACAAATTGTCGAAGCCCATCATCGCGGAAGACCCCTTGATTGTGTGCATTATGCGGAAAATTTCCTTGATATCTTCGCTATCGAAAGCATTTGCCTGTTCCGTGCGCAGCAGAATTTCGTCCAGCTGTTCCAGAAGAGAATTTGTTTCAAAGAAGTACATATCAAGCATTGCTTCCATACCGGGTTCAATTTTTGCCATAATACTTATTCCTTTCCGAATACGCGCAGAGGCGTTTATTTTTTTTGATGAATTTATGTTAAAGAATTCGCTTTTTTCCGAATTCAAAAATTTTTTTGAAAAAGCCCTTTTATATTGCCGGAAAATATGTTATTATTATATTAAGACGATTTTTAATTTGTTTGGTAATTCATTTTTGGGAGGCAGTTCAGATGGCGCAGATACCGCAGATAAACAACCCGATAACCGCCAAAAACTATAATTACAGTCCCAGACAGCAGGACGAAACCACCGAGCCTTTTGATATAGTCAAGCTCACGGGCGTGGGCGCAGCGGGAGTAAATTCCGATTCCGCTTCAAAAAGCCGTCTTGAGATGGGCAACCGCGAGCTTATTCCCTTACAGGTTCAGGTCGCGAAGGACCCGACGCTTGCCGTGGAAATGCTCAAGGACTTGCTCAACGTCGAGGTTTTGAACCAAGCGCTTGTCACCGGTCACACCGAGCTTTACGGAAGCCTGAAAAATCTTGCTTCGGAGCTTTACGTTACGCCTGACAAGCTTGTTGAGGAAATCCAGAACCAAGAGCAGCAGAACACGATGTTCTCGGGACACGAGTTTTACGATGTTTTGCGCGAGGTTGCTCAAACGACCTCCGACCCGAACACTAAGGAGCTTATCGGAAATCTTCTGAAATCGATAAACTTTGCTCAGAACAAGGAAGAAATTCTCGGGGCGCTTCGGGCAAACCTCAAATTTCTCTCGGAGTATTATTCCCCGAATGAAAAGCTATCGGAAAAGCTGCTCAATCTCTCTCAGGAATGGGGCGCGGACGACGCCGAGCAGTATTTTGATTACCTCAAGGGCGAAACGCTCTCAATACTGAAAGACGTGAGCGCAAGCCTTCTGAACGACGACAAAACGCAGATGCTCATTCCGCTGATTACGCACAATCTCTCGCGCTACAACAACAGCCCGTATATGTGCAAGGAGTATTTCAATCTGCTTTTAACGCAGATTTCCTCGGGAACTCTCCGCGAGGCTTTGAAAAATTCTTTCAGCCGTCTGTATTCTGCGATTTTCGACAAAAACCCGATGCAAAATCCTCAGACAATGGAAGACGTTCGGGCGATGGATTCCGAAAGACAAGTTCCTAATGATAATTATACTACAAATCAACAACAAAATCAACTACTTTCAGCCATTTCAGACGAGAAAAATTCATCTTTTAATGGTATAAATAGTGAATTTCAGCAGAATAACATAAATTCGGAAGAAGAATTTGTGGAAAATGTAGAAAATTTTTCGGGAGAAAATGGTGAAATAGAGGAAAATGCCGAACCCGAACTCACCGGCTGGCACAAATTCCTCAACGAAACGATGAGCGAGAAGGGTTATATGCAGCTCTTGAAGGAGAGCGGCTTTAATATCGAGCACATTCTCGCGAACTACAACCGCGGAAAACTGAGCGGCACGGACGCTCTGAAAATGCTCACGGACGGACTTTTCCTCAAATCCGAATATCCCGAGGCTGCCGAAAACAGCGCGCTTATGCTGGCGGATTTCTCCAAGGTCAACACAATGCAGGAGCTTATCGACAACCTGAACTCGCTTCTGCGCGATATGCCCGATATTCCTCTCAGAGAGCGGCTTTACGGAGTTTTCGTTGACATAATCGACAAAATGTCGGTTAAGAACGAGCTTCCGCAGCACGGCATCAGACCTCCCGTAAGCTCAACGCTCGACAACCTCACCGATTTCATTCAGAAAAACATCAACAACCCCGCGCTGAAATCGCTTGACAGCTTTAACGCGGCAAATCTTCTGCAAAGTCTTTTGAACGCGCCGGGAGTTTTCACGCCGCTTGCTCACTACATTTTGCCGCTCGAGGTCAACAACACGCGCGCTTTCGGGGAGCTTTGGGTGGACAATGACGAAAACAACCCGAACAACACCCCCGGCACTCAGCGAAACTATCACCTTTTCCTCACGTTTGATGTTGAAAGTATCGGGCGATTTGAGGTTGATATGTACGCAATCGGCGAGGAAGTAAACCTCACGCTGCTTTATCCGACAAGATTTGAGAAAGAAATCGAGCCGATGAAGGAGCGCGTGACGAAGATTATCCGAAACAGCGGCTATTCCGCGAGAACATTTGAAACCGCGCCTCTTAAAAAGCCGCACAATCTTGTTGAGATTTTCCCGAAAATCACCGACAAGCGCACGACTTTGAACACGAGAGTTTAACGAGGAGTGAAAGAAATGCCGAAAGAAAAACACCCTATGCCGCCCGCGAACAACAAGCGCCTTTACGGTCAAAACGCGGCGGTTGCGCTGAAATACAATCCCGATATGAACTACGCGCCGGTTGTGGTGGCGTCGGGCTTGGGCGAGCTTGCGCAGAGAATTGTCAATATCGCCGATGAAGCGGGCGTTCCCGTTTACCGCGACGATTCCGTGGCAGCGCTTTTGGTTATGCTGAACGCGGGCGAAACAATCCCGAAGGAGCTGTATCAGATAGTTGCCGCTATATATGCGGAAGTTGTCTATACCTCGGATAAAATGCGCAAATAAAACAAATCCCCGCGCCGATTTTCCACAAGCGCGGGGAATTTTGTTGAAAATTATCGAAAAGCAAGCCGAGTTTAAGCCTCAACTTTTTTCTTGGAAGGTCTTGTGCTGCCGATAAGATTTCGCATAAGAAAGCGGTTTTTCTCGAAAATCACCTTGAACAGCAGAATTCCGAGAACGCAAACGCAGACGAGTTCACCGAGCGCGACCGTTCCCGCCGAGAACCAAAACGGCTCACCGCAGAGGTACAGCTCAAATCCGACAATCAGACCGTTTGCGACAACAGGCAAAAGCGACGCGATGTAAATATTTTTCATATAGTACATCGGGACAACGGCAACCGCTGTCGCGAGGGTGCCGAAGATGATGTCGTACAGACCGAACGGGCTGAAAAGGTTCGCGATAAAGCAGCCGAGGATAAGCGCGACGCTGTAATCCTTGCGGTAAAAGGCAAGCAGAACGAGCGCCTCCGAGAAGCGAAACTGAATAGGACCGTAGGAAAGCGGCTGGATAAGTACCGTCATCACAGCATACGCCGCCGCAACAAGCGCAAGCCGAACCAAGTTTTTGGTGTTGAAAATTTCGTTTTTTTGCATAAAAAAAGCTCCTTGTTTTTTTACAATGGTTATCAAGAACAACATTGTATGTAATTTTCGGTCTGACGATTACTCGCCGGACCATCTTGCTTATTATATCACACTGTTTATCAAATTTCAACCCTTTTTTCAAGTTTTTTGGAAAAACTGTTGATTTTGTACGGAAAATATGTTAAAATAAAATTGTATTTATTCAGTTTAAGTTTCAGTATAATTTCATTAAAAAGGGGTAAAAAAATGTCAATCAATCCTGAAAATCAAGAGCTTTTGTCGGAGCTTGGCTCGGAGATATCGAAGGTCATTCGCGGCAAGGACGAAGCGCTTTTTATCGTGCTGACGGGGCTTTTGGCGCGCGGTCACGTTCTTATCGAGGACGTCCCCGGCGTTGGAAAAACAACGCTTGCGATGGCTCTCGGAAAGGCAACGGGGCTTTCTTTTCGCCGCGCGCAGTTCACGCCGGACGTTATGGCTTCGGACATCACGGGCTTTACGATGTACAACAAAGAGGAAAACCGCTTTGAATACCGCTCGGGGCTTGTTATGACGAACATTTTCCTTGCGGACGAGATAAACCGAACTTCCCCGAAAACGCAGTCCGCGCTGCTTGAAGCGATGGAAGAAAAGCGCGTTACCGTTGACGGCACGGTACATCAGCTCCCGAGTCCGTTTATGGTTATCGCAACGCAGAATTCCGGTGAATATGTCGGTACATTCCCGCTGCCCGAGGCGCAGCTCGACCGTTTTATGATGAAGATTAGTATGGGTTATCCGACGGTTGAACAGGAGATGCAGATACTTATGGACAGACAGGACGAAAATCCTGTCGATAACGTGCGAAACGTGATGACCGCAGAGCAGCTCGAGGAGTGCATTGAAGAAGCGGGAAGCGTTATGTTTGCGGAGAGCCTTTGCAAATATGTGGCAAATCTTGCCGCAGCAACCCGAAATCACCCCGCCGTTGCTCTCGGAGTAAGCCCGCGCGCGTCTGTCGCGATAATGCAGGCAAGCAAGGCTTTCGCTTATCTTCGCGGGAGAGATTACGTTATCCCCGAGGATATCGTGCGGCTGCTTATTCCCGTTTTCGAACATCGAATTGTCTTAAAGCGCGAAACCCGCCTTAACAAAACGACGGTTCGTCAGGTTTTGGAGAACGTTGTTTCAGCGGTAACTCCCCCGATTAAACGAAACTGATATGGCGAGAAACAGGATTTTATACGGCTTGGCGGTGCTGGCGTGTCTTGCCTTTTCGATGGCTTACAAGGAGAACATTTCTGCGGTAATTCTCGCGGCGGTTGTGATTTACCCGCTTTTCGCGTGGATTTCAACGTTTATTCTGATGAAGCTTGTGAAAGCGGAGTTCTCAAAAAGCGACATTCTCGCCGAAAAGGGCACGCAGTTTGAACTTGTCCTGAACGTGAAAAACCGCTTTATTTTGCCGTGCGTGCCGATGGAGCTTGTGTGCGATTTGCCCGAGGAGGACACGGGGCTTGTTGCCGAGAAGAAGATTTACGTCACGCTCCCGCCGTTTGGGAAAGCGAAGCTTGCGATGAACTGTATGAACAGGTATCGCGGAAAATACAGCTTTTCCGTGAAGAAGATTTCGGTTGTTGACCCGCTTCGGATAATCCGCGTGACGAAAAAGGGAAAATCCGTGCTGAATGCGGTTTTTGTGCCGAGAAAGCTGAATATTCCCGATGTTTCGTGCTTTTGCGAGAGCGAGAGTATCATCGCGAAACGGCAGAATTCGACCGACAACAAGGAAGATTTTTCGCACGTCCGCGACTATCTCCCCGGCGAAAGCGTGCAGCTTGTTCACTGGAAGCTGACGGCGAAGCAGGGCGACCTGATGCTCAAGCAGTTTGACAGCGTTTTCGACAGGAAAGCGTTGATTTTGTGTGATTTTGAAAGCTGTTCCCGCGAGCGCGACCCGCTTCTTTGCACGGACACGATAATCGAAACGGCGATTGCCTTTGCGAAAACGTTTCTTGACGAGAACATTTTCACGGACGTTGATTTCGGGCAAACGGCGGAGTGCTCCTGTCGGATATCAAACCACACGGAATTTGAGAGCTTTTTCGAGCTTATGTCGGTGATTTCCCCGAAAAGCGAAACAAGCGGATTTTGTTCGCTTCTTGACAAAAACGTCGGTGGGGAATCGATTTTGGTTATTGTCACGGCGGCGCTCTCGGAGGAGATTATTCTGCGAGCAAACAAGTTTGCTGCGGAGCAATCGGTTTTTGTTGCGTATATAAATTTGTCGGGAAAATCACTCGAGCGAAATCTTGACAGCGAGCGGTTTTTGCTGTTCAACATACGCGGCGCGGGACAGGAAAACCTCACGAGTGCGGTTCACGAGGCGCTTGAATAAGTAAAATAAGCGTTGCTTATCAATATAAGGAGGAATTTAAGATGGATATTAAAGCAAAAGTTGACGAGGTTGTAAACAAGGTCAAGAGCGACCCTGCATTTGCAGACAAATTCAAGAGTGAGCCTGTAAAGGCGGTTGAGGACGTAATCGGTGTAGATTTGCCCGATGATGTTATCAACAACGTTGTCGAAACCGTCAAGTCGAAAATCAATTTCGACGGAATTGCAAGTAAACTTGGCGGACTTTTCGGCGGAAACAAGTAATCTCCGAAAACAAACCCGCTCCCGTGGAAAAAATCGGGAGCGGGTTTTTTCATTTTTTGATGGCGTTTAGCCATCAAAAAATGTTGGGGGAAAACTCTTGTTTTCCCCCAAACCCCTTTAGCGCTTTTGAACGCGTTTTGCCGCGCGAAGCGCGGAGTGCGCGGCTTCGCCTTCAGTGGTCGCGCTTCGCGCTCTAGTGTGGGGCTTTGCCCCACGCCCCACAAGCCTTTTGAAAAAGGCTTGACCGAAAACTTTTTTCGCTTCGCGCGACTTTACGCGTAAATGCTGAAAAGTGCGCCGCTATTGTAAGCGTAAGCAGCCGTGCTGTTTGCCGTATATCCCATCGCGCTTGCACTGGTTGCAAGAGAACTAATCTGGTCGGCTTTCCAGTTAACCTTATCTATGTAGCTTCCGTTGAACGCGTAGCTCAAATCGTTCGCGGTGAGCTTCTCGGCAGCCTGCTCCGACAGCGAAAGTCTGCCGTCCTTGCCGATTTCAATTCCCGCCCGCTTCAACGCGTACTTATAGGAATTCGTCACGCTCTTCAGCGCATTTCCCTTATACTGAACCGAAAGGCTCTCCGAATTATCCGTTTCATCAAGCAGCTTATTATACTTCTCGATAAAGCTTGTCGCGGTATCGGTATAGTCAACTGGGCTGAACGCCTTTTCCTCTGAGCCGAGCGACGTCGAATAGCTCTTGACAGCGGTTGCCGCTTCTTTTACTGCGGAGGTAAGTTCCTTGAGAGAGCCGCTTTTTTCGGTTGACGAGGAGCTTCCGCTCTCGGAGGGCTTTGTGACATTCTGCGTTGTGAAAATGCCCATACCGCCCGAAGCCTCGTTGATTTCGCGCGCTCTGCGGATAACGGTATCCGAGAACCCGCCTTTACCGAACGTTGACTTCACGTCAATCATATCAACCTTTGACAAATCGCTCTGCAAGGTAAGCTTGTTGTCCGAGCCGAGCGTAATTCCCGCACGATTGAGCGCGCTTGTATAAACCTTCGCATTATTTACCGCGAGAACGCCCTTTTTCAGCACGGTTGTATTGTCGGAGTTGCCGATTTTATCGATGAACGCGTTATAGTTATCGACAAAATTCTGCGCATCCTGTTTGTACTCGTCAATATTGAAATCCTCGGACTTGCCGTACTTGAACTTATCGGCATAGCTTCTGATAGCCTCAGCCGAGCCGCCGACATTTGCCGAAGCGGTTTTGACAGCCTGCGGGGAGACGATATCCGAGCTTTCGGAGTCGTCCTTGATGTTATAGATGCTCTTGTACAGGTTGGAGAACTGCGTGCGGAACTCCTCGCTCTCATTTTTGAGAGCCTTGCTGTCGAGCAGCTTGTTGAGCGCGTCGGTTGAACCCGCTTTCTTAATCGAGTTTACGTTGAACTTGCCTGTGGTTGTGTAGGAATTGTATAAATTGTTGAGCTCCGAGCCGTAGTTCGTCATCAACTTAGCCGCATTGTACTGTAATCTTGCCTGATATCCAACTGTCATAAAAATCAACTCCCCTCAAACACCGATTTTATCAAACCGCGCCGTATTTCTCGCGGTATTCCTTCATTGCGGGAACGTATTCCTTTCCGGGAATAATTCCGTTTTCGAGCGCCTCGATGATGTCGTTGATGTTGACAATCGAGTAAACCTTCACGCCGAATTCATCGAAAGCTGCCGAAACCGCGGATTTGTCGGAATCGAGCGACTTTTCCATACGGTCAACGGTGATAATCATACCTTCGATGTTGATATTAGCAGCGCCCGTGAGCTTGGGCAGAACCTCGCGCAGAGCCTTTCCCGAGGTCATAACGTCCTCGATGATGACAACCTTGTCGCCGTCCGCGAGATTTTTTCCCACAAACATACCGCCTTCACCGTGGTCCTTGACCTCCTTGCGGTCGAAGCAGTAATTCACGTCCATACCGAACTTGTTGTACAGCGCGCAGCAAGCCGCAACCGACAGCGGAATTCCCTTATAAGCGGGCCCGAAAAGCACGTCGGGCTTCAAGCCGTGCTCGTTTATGCACTCAGCGTAATACTCGCCGAGCTTTGCGAGCTGCGCGCCGGTCTTATAGTTTCCGCAGTTTATGAAATAAGGCGCCTGTCTGCCGCTTTTCAGCGTGAAATTGCCGAAAGTCAGCACGCCGCTTTCCGTCATAAATTTGATAAAGCTTTCTTTGTAAGTCATAGCACTCAACTTCCAATCTTAAAGATATTTATACATTTTTATTATAACATTCATTTTCGTTTTTTGCAAGAGTTTTCCAAGATTTTCGTCAATATTAACGGAAATTTCCGACATTTTTTATAAGTTCTATTCGTTTTAATCAGAAAAATGTAAAAATATTTTCAAAATAAGTGCATTTTGCACGATATCTCCCTTGACATTCGTGTTAAATTGTAGTAAAATATATATAGGTTGTTTTTTCGGAAGCTGTCGCAGTTGACAGAAATCGGAAAAACCGCCTCTGACGTTAATGACGTAATTGTTTTATATAACGTTATGGCGGCTGAATGTACGATTTACGGAGAAATCCTTTAAACTACATTTCTATCCTTTTTCGCGGTTTCCACATAAACCGCTTTATGCGGAAAGACTTTCAAGTGGATTTGTTCGGCATTTCCGACAAATTTTCCCGATATATTTTTTGTCTTTCCCAAAATAATAAAAAGATAAAATATTAGTTCAACGGGAGGTATCGGAGCGGCTTGAATTAAAACAAATAATTTCTGCGGGCTTGATGGGATTGTTTTGCCTGCGGAGAGGTTTTGTGCTATTTGATTTTGGCAAAAGCCGCATTTTTCCAATAATTGTATATTTTTCCGCCGAAATTCAAGCGCAGGGCTTTCGGCTCTGCTCACTAAATTGAGGAGGGGAAAACGACAATGCAAGTCGAACTGTATGTCGCTTTGCTTATCGGCTTGGCGGCATTGGTTGTCGGCGCGGTCGCGAGCGGTTTCATCTGCTTCAAAAAAGGCATAAAGCACCGCATCAAAACCGCCGAAGCGCAGTTTGAGTCCGCCGAGAAGGAGTCCGCGAGGATTATCCAGGAGGCAGGCGAGAAAGCGGAAGCAATGAAAAAGACCGCTCTCGTTGAGGCAAAGGACGAGATTTACGCGCTGAGAACCGACGCCGAAAAGGAAATCAACAGGCTCAAGGCTGACACCGAGAAAGAGCTCAAGGAGCGCAGAGGCGAGGTTTCTCGCTCGGAGCGCAGAATTGCTCAGAAGGAAGAAAACCTTGACAAGAAAACGGACAAGATGGAGAAGCTCGAAGAACAGCTCCATCAGAAACACAAGAAAGCCGATGAGAAAATTGCCGAGGCTGAACAGCTCAAGTCCAGCCAGATGGATATTCTCGAGAAGATTTCGGGCTTTACCGTGGAACAGGCAAAGGAGCATTTGCTTGATATGCTCGACACCGAGCTCAATCACGAGAAGGCTCTGAAAATCTCGGCTTATGAGCAGAAGCTCAAGGACGAGTGCGATGAAAAGGCGAGGGAGTACATATCCCTTGCGATTTCAAGACTCGCCGCGGATACGGTATCCGAGTCGGCGGTTTCGGTTGTCGCTATACCGAACGACGAGATGAAGGGACGTATCATCGGACGCGAGGGAAGAAATATCAGAGCGCTTGAAACGCTTACGGGTGTTGATTTGATTATCGACGACACTCCCGAGGCGATTACGCTGTCCTGCTTCTACCAGGTGAGAAGAGAAATCGCGAGAATTGCTCTCGAGAGGCTTATTCAGGACGGCAGAATTCATCCGGCTAGGATTGAAGAAACCGTTGACAAGGCGCGCAAGGAGGTTGAGCTCCGCATCAAGCAGGAAGGTCAGAGAGCCGTTCTTGAGACCAACGTAAACGGTCTTAATCACGAGCTGGTTCGCCTTATCGGTCGCTTGAAGTACAGAACTTCGTTCAGACAGAATGTTCTCAACCACTCAATCGAGGTTGCGCATCTCGCGGGAATTATGGCAAGCGAGCTTGGCGTTGACGCGGCGCTTGCAAGAAGAGCGGGACTGCTCCACGATATCGGAAAGGCGCTCGACCACGAGATTGAAGGCTCGCACGTTCAAATCGGCGTTGACGTCTGCAAGAAGTACAAGGAAAATCCCGAGGTTATCCACGCAATCGAGGCTCACCACGGCGATGTTGAATGCAGAACGGTTATCGCGTGCTTGGTTCAGGCGGCTGACGCAATCAGCGCGGCAAGACCTGCGGCTCGTTCCGAGAACTACGAGAACTACATCAAGCGTCTTGAAAAGCTCGAGGAAATCTGCAATTCCTACAGCGGCGTTGATAAGTCGTTTGCTATTCAGGCGGGACGCGAGGTTCGCATTATGGTCAAGCCCGAGCAGATAAACGATGACGATATGAAGGTTCTGGCAAGAGATATTGCCAAGAGAATTGAAGCCGAGATGGACTATCCCGGACAGATAAAGGTTAATCTTATCCGCGAGAGCAGAACGGTAGATTACGCTAAATAACTCTACGGCGGGAAAGAGAAAATACACTCTTTCCTACCGTATTTTATAACCTAATTTACGGCATTTTTCAGCAAATTTTGCATTTCAAAGGAGAAATCAAAATGATTATTTTCGACCCTGCAAAGTGCGTTTCGTGCAACAACTGCGTAAGAGTCTGTCCTTCGGTTGAAGCAAACACGGTTGAACACGACGAAAACGGAAAGGCAATCTTCAACATCAACCCCGACAAGTGTATAAGCTGCGGCGCGTGCGTAAGGGTTTGCAGCCACAAATCTCGCACCTATGCCGACGACACCGAGCGTTTCTGGGAGGATTTGAAAAAAGGCGTGAAGATTGTCGGAATTTGCGCGCCCGCGGTCAAGGTTTCGTTTGACGGCTGCTGGAGAGGCGTCCTTGAATATATCACAAAGCACGGCGTTGAAAAGATTTATGATGTTGCTTTCGGCGCGGATATCTGCACTTGGGCGCATATCCGTTACCTCGAAAAGCACCCCGGCGAAAAGCTGATTTCTCAGCCCTGTCCCGCGATTGTCAACTATATGAGAAAATTCTGCAAGGAGTCTGTTCATTCACCGATGCTCTGCACCGCGATTTATCTCAAAAAATATCTCGGCGAAACCGCGAAAATTGTCGCATTTTCTCCGTGTATCGCAAAGCGCGATGAATTCAGGGAAACGGGCGTTATCGACTATAATGTCACCTTTGAGCGCTTGGGAGAGTTGCTGAAGGATAACGGTGTGGATTTCGACAAGCTGATGAAAATGCGCTCGAATTTCGAGTTTGCGGGCGCGGGCGGACAAATGGGCGCGGTTTATCCCCGTCCGGGCGGACTGAAGGCTTGTCTTGAGCTGGAAAATCCAAACCTCAACATCATCACCTCCGAGGGCACGGACTCCGTTTACAAGAACCTCGCTATGTACGCTCAGGTAAACGAGCGCGATTTGCCCGACGTTTTCGACGTGCTTTCGTGCGACAAGGGCTGCGGAAGCGGTCCCGCTATCGGCAAGCAGATGTCGATTTATCGAATGAGCGGAATTATGAACAACATCGAGAAATACAACCGCACAAAGCGTGTTAAATTCGACCGAAAGCATAGAGATAAGCAGTTTTTGAAGTTCGACAAGGCGCTGAAAATCGAGGACTTTGTCCGCAAATATCAGCCCGATAATGTTGACGAAATCCGCATTACCAAGGAACAGATTGACGAAATGCTCATCAAGATGGGCAAAACAAACCACACCGAGCGGAACTACAACTGCCACTCGTGCGGATTTGCGACCTGTCGCGAGATGGCGACCGCAATTCTCAAGGGAATTGCGGATGTGTCCTCGTGCAGACGGTATATGCAGATGCAGGCTGACGACCACCGCCGTCATATCGAAGAAGCAAACCGTTCGATTGCCGAGGTTACGGGCGAGCTTAAGCAGGTTGTCGCAAGTCTTACCGAGAACATCGGCGAGGTCAAGAACGCCGCGGGAAATATATCCGAGCTGAATTCCACAAACTACGACCAGATTTCCGGACTTTCGGACATTCTCGGCGAGCTTTTGAAGCTCAACGACAACATCAACGAGGCAATCCAGTCGATAAACGAGAGCGTTGCGGGCTTCTCGGAAACCACTCAGAATGTAAGCGAAATTGCGCGTAAAATCAACATCTTGTCGATTAACGCGAGCATTGAGGCGGCGCGCGCGGGTGCTGCGGGCAAGGGCTTTGCGGTTGTCGCGCACGAGGTCGGAAATCTCGCGGGACACTCGCAGTCTGCGGTTACCGAGGCGGAGCAGAGCAATCAGATGGTTTTCGGCGACATCAACACGGTAAACGACATTCTGAAAACGGTCACCGAGAAGATGGACGAAATCCGTCATATGATGACGCGCGTCAGCGACAACATCACCACAACTCTCGACAAGGGCAAGGATATCAACAACTCAATGAGCAAGGTTGCCGACATCAACAACCGCGTCGAAGGTCTTGTATCGAAGGTTGAGAGCCTTCTCGACTAATGACAGCAAAAGCAGCTCGGATTTTTCACCGAGCTGCTTTTTTTATGATTTCAAGATAATCGGGGATAATTTCGCCGTTTTCAATGACGATATCCAAAACGAAATCCATCGCTTTGTTGTTTATCTCCTCAAAAACGGTTTCGGGGAGCAAGCCTTTTTCTCGGCAAACCGCGTCTGCGCTCTTCCCTTCGCACATTTTTTCGAGAATTTCGCGCTCGTCCTTCGTCAAATCCGAGAAAAATCCGCGCCACTCCTCCGGCAAATCCTCGGGCAAATCCGCGCGATTTTGCTCGGTTTCGGGCAAGTCTTCGGAAAACTCCGCAAACTCGGAAATCTTCTCGTCAAATTCCTCGTCGGAAATCCTCTCGGAGAGCTGCTCAAGATAGTCCTCGCCGAGCGTTTCCTCGACAATCAGCTTTTTCGCGGTTTCCTCGGATTTTTCGCGGATTTCCTGTAATTTCGATATGTCGATTGAGATATCCTTTTTTGTATATTCAACATAATCCTCGGACTTTTTCGGGGATTTTTTCTGCGGGAAAATGCCGTTTTTGCGGCAAAATTCATCGACAGCGCTTTGAATTACCCGAGAGAATTCCTCGTCCGTGACGACATTTAAGAGCTTTTCGCGGTTTATAAAATCGCTTTCAAGCAGAGCTTTATTCGGTACAATTTTCCGCTTAAAGCCCGTGTTTAAGCGAAGCCGCGCTTCTATGCTTTTCAGGACGAAGCCGATAAACTTGCGCTGCGGCGTGAACGAAAAGCACTCGCGGACGGGCTCACCGCGCCGAATGCAATACTGCTCGGACGCGCTGATTTTTACCGCGTGAAAACCGTCCGCGCGGTCAAGGTTCACGAGAGCGCTTTCAAACGGCTTCCAAGAGAAATCCTTTTTCATCTGCCCGCCTAAAAGCGTACACAAATCGGTTTCTTTTTCCTCGCAATATTTGTCAAGCGCACGAAGCACGATTTCTGTCGCGCCGTTTAAAAGCGGCTTTGTTTCATCGGAATAGAACGTGCTTTTTCGCAGCTCATAGGCGGAGTTGTTTTCGAGAAAAGCAAGCTTGTTTGAAAAATTCTTCTCGAAAAGCTCCTCACAAGCGAGCTCGTCGGGGTTCTTTTTCGGCGATTTCAGAAAAGCGTTTATATCGGGATACGCGTTTGAGATATCGTTGAACGCGTAGAAATCCTTGAGCCAGCGCGGCATAAGCGTGTTGAGATATTTCGCAAACGAGCAGAAGCTCCACAAATCGATAAGCTTTGCGAAAGCTTCCTCCGAGGACGACACGCCGATTTTGTTTAGCAGCTCGTAGGCGTACAGGAGAACGTAGGGCTTGTCGGTTTCGCGGTAAATGCCGCGGCGCGCGTCGGTGCGCCAAGTGAAGTAGGTTCTCAGCTGCGAAATGGACATTGCCGCGTACATCGGCGTCGGCATTCCGCAAAACGCGGTTCTCGGGAAATCGTCGGTGACGTCCGCCATAAAGTCGCCCTGCAAAACAAACGTAACCTCTGCGCAGCGCTGAACGATATAGCCGTTGTAGGTCATCTCGCGCAGCTTTCGCATTTCGGAGATTTTCTCGACAAGTTGAATTTCGCGCTCTGTGAGCGTATCGGGCAGGCTCTCGTGCGGATAAGCGATTTCATCGGGAGTAAGCGTCGGCGGCTTCGCGGAAATACCGTTTCCAAACGTCTTCCGCTCGGGGATTTTCTCGGGCTTCGGGTAGTTTTCGGTGCTTTCGGCAATCGATTTTGCCTCGCTCACGACCTCTTGAATTTTCTTGCGGATTTCCTTTTGAACGGTTTTCTCCGCCTCGTCAAGAACGGTTTTTGCGACATTTTTCACGGTTCTTTTCGCCATTTTCTCGGCAATTTTCTTGATTTCATCAAGATTTTTCCCGCTTGTGTCAATAAATTTCTTGAAATAATCGGACATAAAAAGCCCCCATTTCAGCAATCCGTGAAAGCAATCAGCATTTCCCAGCCCTCCGGAAATCCCAAATCGGAAAGCCGGATATCCCTGCTGTTTTTCTTCAGCATTCGTGAAATCGGCTTGACAACGCGCTCGTTCCAGTCAGCGTGACCGTGGAAAAGCTGCTTTAGCGCGATGATGTATCCGAAAACGTTTGGTTCAAGCGTCTCGGGGAAATTGTCGGGCGTTTTCGGCTCGACGGGGAAGGTTGAACCGTACAAGCGGCAGTAATGCGCGCAGTAATTCCTCAGCTCGTTTAAGCAGAAAATCCAGTTGTCCAGCTCGCTTGACGAGCAGTTGTAGTACTCGTTGGCAAGCTCCTTTTTATCGGGATTTTTCATATCCTTGTAGAAAAACGCGAGTGACCCGAACGAAAAAAGCTCCATAATAACCCAAAGCGGAAACTTTCCGCCATACTTCGCGTTATAGTGCTTGACGAACTCCCTGTCCTCGTTTGCTTCAATGAGGTGATTTATTCTACCGAGAAAGCTTGCGTGATTATGCGAGAGGTTGAAGCTTGCGGGATTAAGATAGCCGAGCGCGCCGTATTTTAGCGCGTGGTAGTTTGAAACTGCGGCACGAAGCGCGATTTCAACCTCCTCGAGCGCCGCCAGAAGCACGCTTCTGAGCTTTCTGTCCATCTCGTAAACGCGCATAATTTTCTCGAAGGTTGTGCCGTCCTCGTACTTGTGTTTGCTCACGGAAAATGGCTCGAAATAGTTCGACAGGCGGTAGTAGTTGATGTATTTCAGCGTGTCGCGCGCTTTTTTCTCGTCCTCGATAATACAGCCGCGCTGCTTCAATATCTTGATTTGCTCGTTAATCGTAGCGGGTGCCTTTTCGCGCATTTCCACCATCTCCGTT